>NZ_JAWOTP010000006.1:0-224874 GCF_033338935.1 Vibrio sp. Vb0598
TCAAATTACTTTTTATGAAGCGATTGATCATGGTGTAGGTCAAGATGAGCTGGTGACTAACGTATTGGTTGAAAGCACTCAAAGTGATGCTGATGGTACACAAGAGACGGTTGTGGCACCGTTAACGATTACTATTTATGACTCTGAACCGGTGATTAGAGATGACACATACTCAGTCGTAGAAGATCAAACAATTACGGGCAATGTACTTGAAAATGATATTGATCTTGATGGAACACTTTATGTGAAATTTGTAGAGGCTGGCGGGGAGCAGAAGTCAATTCTAGAGGGGGGATCCGTAAGTTTTAGTTTAGAAAAAGGCGAATTAACCGTATTTTCTGATGGCTCTTGGCAGTTTGATGCAGGTCGAAACCTAGATCATTCGGTCGAGCAAAGTGTTTCTTTCAGCTATTTAGCTGCAGATGACTCCCAAGACTATGGCTTGGCTAACGCGACGATTGATATTAGTGATGGACAAGCAGGTTACGTAGGCAATGCAACTATAGACGTAACAGAAGTCCCTTTGGATGGCCCGATATTGAACTCTGAAGGAACTGTTAATATTGTCGCGGGATCTGACAATCCGGATCCGAGTAGTTTGTATTTCGGTGGGTCATCTATTACTAAGTTAGAAGCATTAGGGCTTACAAGCTCAGTCTCTGATACTGAGCTTAGCTACACGTTAAGTTCCAGTGGAAAGCAAATTACAGCATTTGCGAATGGTGTCACTGTATTTACGTTAACGTTGAGTGGCGTTGAGTCGGGTAACGATGTATTAGCTTCAATTTCGCTTACTCTTGAGCACCCTATCGATCAATTCAATAGCAGTGATACGGTCACTTTCCCGTTGACCATTGGTGGCGTAGATTTAGATGCCACACCGCTTGTAGAGAATGAAATTGACTATGTTCTAAAGGATGGCGCAGACCCAACTTTAAATAATTTGAATGGGGTAGAAGTAAAAGAATCTGATCTCGCAAATGGAAGTGTGTTGAGCTCAGGGAATTTTCAAGTTGAGGTTGGCAGTGATTACCTCGAATCTTTGTCGTTCATCGTCTCTGAACAACCCTTGTTGACGAGTGGTGAACAAGTTGTGCTTTATCAAGTCTCTGCGGATGGCAAAACACTTGATGGTTATATTCTTGACGAAGATGGGCACACTCAGATTCCCATCTTTCAAGCTACCCTCAATGCTTCATTACCTATTGATGCAAATAGCGACATTACCTACTCCTTTGAGCTTTTTCAGGCTCTCGACCAACAAGAAAATACTGGTCCAAACGTGCCTCTCGTTGTTACTGCAATGGACTCAGACCAAGATAACACGTCGGTCGTTTTAGACATTAATGTGATAGATAACGACAATGAACAAGCGCTAATCAATAGTGGTAATGTCGAGTTGACCGAAACACCTGTCGATACAAACATTGCTCCTGATGGGGTTTCAGCCATAGCGAATACGGATGTGATAGTTACGTCATCATTCGATCCGATTGTGTATCTGGGTGTTGACATAAATGATGGAGATACTGTCAAAACTACACTTGGTGATGCTGTTACTTATAACGGAGAGGCTGTCACTTGGTACGATAACAATGATGGAAGCTTTGACGCAATTTCTGACACTGGAGACGTTATATTTAGGGTCACGTTACCTAGTGACTTCTCTTTGCCATCAAATGATACGTCTACCGTTAATGTAACTGTAGAGCTTTATCACTCGCTTGACCATGTTTTAGGTGATGGGACGCAATTGTCGATCTCTATGCCCATCGTGGCGAGAGATTCTGATGGAAGCGAGATCTCTACGGAGTCCAACATACTGGTCTATGATGGCTTGTTTCCGGAACTAGTAATTACAGAGGGAATCACAGTCAATGAAAGCGGGTTGAATGATGATTCGCTTGATTCTAGCATCGAGGGCTCGTCACCATCCATTACGTTATTACAAGGTTCAGACTTTATCGCCAGTGTGAGCGTGAATATCGATATGTTCAATGCGCTCGGCTATAAAACAAGTAGTGGTAGCCTGGTTTCGCTTGATTCACCGGACTCGAATGGTTGGTTATATGCAAGAGATGAAAGCGAGCAAGACGTCTTTAGAATTAGATTTAATACCGATGGGACTGTCGAGTTTGATCTATACCGTGCACTTGAACACGATGAACCTGACGGTGTTCCAGCGGACGAGAACACATTAGAACTCAGTTTTTCAATTTATGCTGTTGATAAGGATGGCGACCAGTCTGAAGCTGAGACATATACCGTTAGTGTAGTGGATGATATCCCTGAAGACACAAGCTCACCAATAGAAATTGAACTTACCGAGGGGGATGAGTTTTCGGGAAACTGGTTTAGCAATAATGCCGACTTAATCAGTTCAGATGGCACGTTGATTTCAAGTTTGACCTATGCAGGTGAAACATACGATACGGCGAGTTCGGTATTTAGCAATGATGCTTGGACCATCGATTTAATCAATAGTAGTGATGGTAACTTAAAATATGGAACGCTGACTATTGCTCAAGATGGGACATTTACGCTAACTACCGAGCTTATTGTTAATACGCCTGTAGGTGGTTTGCTTGATGATCTAACGATAACTGTGACGGATGCAGACGGTGACCAAGCAAGCAGTGAAGCTCAATTAATTCTTGATGATGCTAGGGGCTTTATTCGAACCGTTAATGTAGATACGTTAGAAGATAATGGCGCGAATAATAGTGGAGACCCTACGCCAGTCGCGTTACCGATTAGAGTTTCTCCTGGGGATACGGAGAATAATGAGCGTGTTGAAGCGATAAGGATCTCTGTTGAATCTCTACAAGGAGGGGCTCTGTTTTTAGACGGAGCGCGCCTTGAAGATGATGATAATGACGGATTTATTAGTCTTTCTGGTACAGAGCTAATGGGGGTGGGTATATTCACTGTTCCAAATGGTGATCTCACTTATCAACCAGCACTAAACCTGTCGGGCAACACTATCAAAGTTTCGTTAGCAGTGTCTGCATTAATCGTATCTGATGTCGAACCAGATGGTTTTGTATTACAAGGCAATAATACGTTAAATGTTAACGTTTTACCGGTTGCAGATTTGCCAGAGTGGTCTAATGATTCGGACTTTTCTTATCAAAGTGTTGAAGATTCCGCTGAATCACTTTCACTCAATATTGTCGCTGAAAAGTTTGACCAAGACGGTTCTGAAACGCTCCACTACCAAATTTCGAATATTCCAGATGGACTTATATTAACACTTAACGGAAGTGCTATTGAGGAAGGGAAAGCGTATAGCCAATCCGAGTTAGATCAAATTGAAATCACATCTAACGAAAACTTAGCCGGAAGATTTACTTTTGATGTAACGGCAGTAACGACTGAGTCGGGTAGTGTGTTTGCCGATGAGCAAGATAAAACAGCGGAGATCACTGAGCAAGTTGTTATCGATATATCTCCAGATGCCGATGTGCCTACGCTGACCGTTAAAAACATTCAGGGGCTTGAAGACCAAGCGATTGACTTAAAAGAGTACATCTTAGGGCGGCTCACTGACACAGATGGCTCGGAGTCTCTGTCTTATCGCATAGAAGTTCAAGATGGTTGGACATTGCCTGTCGGAGCTGGGATTACGCTTATCGGTATTAATACCTACCTAGTGACCTCCAATGCTCTAGCCAATTCGGAGGCGTTACTTCAACCAAAATCGGATATCAGCTCATTTACTGAATCTCTATCCCTTCAAGTAACCGCCATTTCAACAGAGTCGACTATTGATGGCTTAGCACCTATTAATGAAACCGCCGAGAGCCAATCTGCAACCATTGACATTAAGCTAAAAGGCGTGGTCGATGAACCAATTGTTCTAGATGGTGGACAGGGGAATTGGCAATATGATCAAGCGACTAAAGTAATTAGTAATCTCTCTACGTTAGACGAAGATAACCTGATACAACTGGATTTTATCATCCAGACATCAGACGACGATCTATCAGAAGAAATTAATATCTTGCTTCAGAACATCCCTGTGGGAACACAACTGACAGATGTAAATGGTGACCCTATTGTTCTTCCAATTGCTTACGTGGACCCAATAACGGGGCCAGTTTATCAGGTCTCAAACGCTGTTCTTGAAAACACTTACCTCAAAACAGAGCAAGATTTTAGTGGAACACTGAGCATGGATGTTATCGTCGTTTCAACAGAGCCGGATGGTGATTCTGCTGAAACCCCTCTTAAAGTGGAAATGGAAATCTCACCTATTGTTGATCAAACTGACGGTCAAGAATTACAAAGCAATGGTATTGAGGACAATTTCATCACACTAAATCTTGAGCCTGTCGTTAATCAAGATATAGATTCTAGTGAGTCCTTGACAGGATACACCATTGTATCCATTCCAGATGGCTTAACACTTTACTTTGATGGTAATGCAGTAGAGGAAAGTAATTTACCGTTAGAACTCAATGAACTACTCGATGGTAGCTCGGCAACATTATCTGAGTTGTTAAACAGTGGACGAATCACTGTAAAAGCTAATGAAGACCTAAGTGGGACGTTTAGCCTGGAAGTTCAGTACGAAGTGACAGACACGTCTCCTACGCTGGAGACTGATGTAAAGGCAATCAACGGTTCTTTGAGCGTCGTGGTTTCTGGAAAAGTGGATATTGGTAATGAAGATATTGACAAAACACGTTTAGAAGGCGCGACTGAAGTATTCACAAGTACGGATGGGTCTGCTGTTGACGTGAGTGGAGGCATTACATTTACAGAAGCGGATATTGATGGTTCAGAGTATCTCGATTACATCGTTTTACAGATACCGCAGGGCCAAGACCTCATTGTTACTCATCCGAATGGTGCTTCTCAAGATGCCGATGGGAACTGGCTGATTCCAATGGAAGGAATCACAAGTGATAGCGTGTTGGAAACCGCTCAAGATTTGCTTGCTGGCGCATCGATTTATAGCCCATCTAATACAGAGATACTTGATGTGAATGTGTTAGCGTATGTTCGAGATGGAACGGATGCTCAATACATCACAGGTCAGTTCCAAATTCAAATTACTGGCCATGAAGGAGATGGAGACCAGTGTGCTGATCCTGGTGAACCGGGAAGCGTTCAAAGTGGGGATATTGTAGGTAAAGAAGGTGAAGATGTCTCAATTGGGGCGTTTTTAAACCCTGATGTGGCGAGTAGTGATGGTAACTTAGTTTCCTTCTTTGTCGCCGCAGATTCTTTACCTGAAGGAGTCGAGCTTACTGGCGAAGGTGTGATACCTGCTTATGATAATGCGGGCAATCTGTTGGGTTATTCAATTTCTAGCGCTGGATTGTCTTCCTTGACGCTTACTGGCGTGGATGAGGACTTTGCTGGTTGCATTACTTTCAATTTAGAAGTGACAGAAACGGCCCCATGCGATGGTGACTCGAAAACAACCGCTCAGACCATTACGGTACAAATCTCTCCTGTTGTCGATGATATCGCGATAGCACCAAGCCAAGTTACGGTTCAAGAAGATACTATAACCAACCTGAATCTTGCTCTTGTATTGGGCGATAGTGAAGGACCAATGCAGTCCATTACTGGAGAAGGTGACGCAGCGACTGGCCTTGAAAGTGTCAATTGGGTTTCTTTATCGGTGTCTGACGAGAATGCGCGGTTTACTGCCGTGGACCCGAGCCTACTCATTGACAACGGTGATGGAACATGGGTAGTGACAGATGTTACGCGTCTAAACGAAATTCAGTTAATCCCACCTGAAAACTACAGTGGAGAGCTTGTTATTTCCGTTGACGCAAACATTACTGATGAAGTCACGGGAAGTTGTTTAAGTACTGACAGTGCGAAAGATACTCAAACTAAATCAACAGAAGTTACCGTTACCATTGCCCCAGTGGTTGATAAAGCGGTTCTGGAAACAGAAGACGTAGTTGGTGATGAAGATAATTATATTTATTTAGGAAACTTATCTGCATCATTAATCGATCAAGATGGTTCTGAGTCGATGTCTTTGGTCATGACAGGAGTGCCAGACGGAGCCGTGTTGGTTTGGGGCAATAATGGGACGTTCGAATTACTCCCTGATAACGGTTCAACGGATGGTGAGAGCAAAGAGTGGCAGCTAACTCAAGCACAACTTGATAAGGTTTACTTGCTACCGCCACTAGATTTTAGTGGGGATATTTCATTAACACTGCAAGCTATTACCCAAGAGTCTGGATCAAACGACTATAACTATACCACTTCTCAGTTCAACGTCGGCGTAAAACCGATTGGCGATGATGTATCGTTGAATACAACCTCTAACACGTTCACTGGAGATGAAGGTGATTCCATTTCGATTGACTTTTTAGCGAGCGGTTTTGAAACAAATAGCAACGAATATATAGAAGTGTCGATGTTGATCAAAGCAAGCTCTGAACCCTCTGCATTGGAAGGCTTAGGTAGGATTCGTATCGGGACTCAATTCTCATCCTTTACCTTCGATGACGCGGGCAATGCCGTGGCGACGGTATTAGTGCGAGCAAATGAAGTGTCAGGTTTGGAGTTCGTTCCGAAGGATGCATTTGGAACGATGGATGTTGCTCTCAATGTTAGAGCGTTTGATCAAGCGATAGTGTCAGGGAAACTCGAAACCGATTTTGGAGATGTGCAAAGCACCGATCTAACCATTGTTGTTACCCCTGAAGCTGATGAGCCAACACTAACGGCCGATTATCAATCTATTGTGTCTGAAGCGTCTGGGAGTATTCCTTTAGGGTTGAGCATGAATTTAGTCAACCCTGCACCAGAAGAGTTTGGAAGTGTGGAGATTCGCGGATTACCAACAGATCTAGAGTTGAGTCATGGTGAAAGATTGAACGGCATTTATACTGTTGATCAAGAGGATGTCGCTGATCTTTCCATCGTTGGCGGGTTTAGCGGTGCAAGTGATTTTACGTTGTCGATAAAACCGATTGCAACACTGGGTGCTACTGTCGCAGAAGGTGCTGCTCAGGTAGTCAATGTTGCCTTAGTGGAAGAGGGTGACCAAACATTACTTGCGACAGATGCTAATGATTTGCTTATTGGAGGAAGTGGCAGCGATGTATTCCAGTTTGATAGTTCAGGGCTCGGTAACGAGTTAAAGCCCTCGTACGATGTGATCAACGATTTCCAAATATCCGCTATTGGTGATGATAATGACACAATTGACATTGCCTCTATAATCACCGCTACCTCGATAACAGAAGTCGATAATAAGCTCGATTTAACAGAGAATGATGATGGCGTAACGCTTCACATAAAACCAGAAGAGGCGGGGACAAAACAACAGATTCTTATGCAGGGCGTCACTCTCGATCAGCTTTACAAAGGTGACTCGACTGGCGTAGCCGAAGAAAATGTCTTACAGAAGATGATTGATGACAACAACTTGCTAGTAGGTGGTATGTCATGAAGCATCACTCATCCTCATCAAGTGAGCAGACTAACGATCCTTGGGTGCAATCGTTAACTTGGTTGATGCGTTATTTTGAGGTTAGACACCATACAAAAAAGGTGCTTTCTGGATTACCTCTTGTTGAGGGTAGATTGGATAGTGACTTATTCATCAGAGCCGCTGAGCGAGCCGATCTTGAACTCACATTAATCGATTTAAAATCCACCGCAATGTTGAGCTTTCCATTGGTGGTAATCAATAGGAAGACGTTACAACCCGCTATTATATCTGAGCGACATAACAGCGATTATCAAGTCACGTTATTTAGTGAAGATCAAGGTGAAACGCAATATGTCACGAGCGAGGAACTGCATAATCAATTCCAGCCTCAAGCATGGCAAGTTTCTATGCGTCCAGAGCTGGACAAACGGATAAGTTCAATTCAAGCGGATTATAATGAACATTGGCTTTTCGCCGTAGTGAAAGAAATGTCTCCGTGGTATCGAGATCTTTTGATTGCCTCTTTCCTTATCAATACGCTAGCGCTAGTTATTCCGCTTTTCACTATGAACGTTTACGATCGTGTAGTGCCTAATCAAGCTTTCAGTACATTATGGGTTTTGGTCGCTGGTGTCTCCGTCATCATTATTTTTGATTGGCTATTGCGTAAAGCAAGGGGAGTTGTCACTGATACCGCGGGTAAGTACATCGATAACAAGCTTTCTTCGATACTTTTTTCTAAAGTTATGGGGATGAAACTTGAACACCGTCCTGCATCAGTCGGTGCATTCGCTCGACAACTACAAGATTTTGATAGTGTTCGCGATTTTTTTACTTCTGCATCTCTTGTGACCTTAGTTGATCTCCCATTTACGTTGTTATTTTTAGTCTTAATAGGTTGGCTAGGTGGGGCAATGATGTTCATACCTATTGCCGTCATGTTTATCCTGCTGATCCTTGGCTTTGCGGTAAAAGCAAAAATAGAACAATCACATACGGAAAGTGCTGCACTATCCATGAAGCGACAAGCTCACTTGTTTGATTCATTGTCCTCTTTAAAAGAGATTAAGCAAAATAACGCTACGGGAGAAGCACAAAAGCGTTGGGAGCAAACGGTATCCATGCTTTCTGATTGGCAAAATCAATCGCGAAACTATTCGAATATCGTTGCTTACTCCATTCAATCTAGCCAGCAGATAATTACCGTAATGTTACTTGTAACAGGCGTGTACAGAATTTCTGAGGGATTGCTCAGCATGGGGGGGCTCATTGCTATTGTCATGCTTAGCGGTCGTGCTGCAGGGGCGATTAACCAGTTAGCTATGTTGTTACTTCGCTATCAACAGACAAAAACAGCGGTTGAAGGCTTAAATTCTATCATGTCTTTACCTCAGGAGGCGCAACGCAGTCAGGTCATTACGTCTGCCGAATTTACAGGGAATATACGTTTAGAAAACGTGAGCTTCCAATACCCAGATGTTGATATGCCATGTTTGAGAGATATTAATCTTACTATCAAGCAAGGCGAACGCGTTGGCGTTATTGGTAGTGCAGGAGCAGGAAAGTCTACACTCCTTTCTATTATTACCAATCAACTCAGTGCCTTACAGGGTAGCGTTTATTTTGATGACATTGACAGTCAGCTTTGGCCCGCCGAATTGATAAGAGAGAAAACGGGTTGGGTTGGCCAAGATTCGCATCTTATATACGGCAGCATTATGGAAAACATAGTATTAGGACATCATGTTATTGATCAAGAACGATTACGCCGGGCGATAGAATTATCGGGTTTGAACCAGTACATGAGTCGCCTTCCTCATGGTCTAGAAACGCAAGTCGGAGAAGGAGGGCGTTATTTGTCGGGGGGGCAAAGGCAAGCTGTAGCGATTTCAAGAGCTTTTTATCGAAACCCAGCAGCATTAATTTTAGACGAGCCAACCAGTTCCTTAGACCAGCCTGCTGAGAATGCATTGTTTAATGCTCTCAAATCGTTGCCGCACTCGACGACGATGATTATTAGCTCTCATAAACATTCCTTATTATCGCTTTGTGATCGAATTGTTGTGCTTGATAAAGGCACAATTTTGAGGGAAGGAGCGCCCCAAGAAATTTTTGCTAAACAACAGTCTAACGCGAAGACGAACAGAGTACGCGCAGTATCAATTGTATGCGAAGGAGGTCAATGATGAGCACAGTTCGTTGGAGTAATGCTCATTTAGCAAACCGTTCGAGAACGTTGATTTGGTTGTCTGCCGCGTTAGTGCTGAGTGTGATTATTTGGGCCTCGTGGGCGAGGTTAGACGAAGTGGTTGTCGGCGAAGGAAAAGTTGTTCCTACTTTGTCTGTTCAGACGATTCAGAGCTTAGAGGGAGGCATTCTAAAGGAGTTACTTGTCATGCCTGGTGAAAGCGTCACTAAGGGGCAAACCATCGCCATTCTGGATGATACAAGGTTTAAGTCGACCTATTCGGAGACCTCTGAACAAGTTGAATCTTTGCTCGCCAGAAAGCAGAGGCTTCAAATTGAATTAGAAACGGTAAAAGTGAATAGCCTCCAACTGGATTGGAAACAACAAGTGAGTATCGAGCCTCAGCCATTTGATATTTCGATGACCGGCCACTCTGCCTATCTGAATGCCAAAGCAAACTATCTTGAGCGGTTGAGCCAACTGGAGTCTGAACTGGAGGAGGCTAAATTGCGAATTGAGCAACAATCGCAAGCTTATCTAGATACCTTGAATACCATTCAAACACTAAAAAGCAGTCTGGTTATTGTCTCGAAAGAGCGAGATATGTTGAGAGAGGTGGTTTCTAGTGGCGCGGTGGCTGAAGTGGAATTATTAAAACTGAATAGAGACGTTATAAAGCTCAAAGGAGACATCGCGAGTTCACAAGCTGCTGCCCAAAAGCAAAGGGCTGTGTATTCTGAATCCATCGCAGATTATCGTGGTACTGCGCTTGCTTTTAGGGCAGAGGCACAAGGGCAGCTCAATGAAGTTGTGACGCAACTAGCGCAGCTCAATGAAAGTCGTCAGGCGATTGCGGATCAGTTGAATCGAACGCAGTTACTTTCTCCGGTCGATGGAACCATCAAAGATGTTTTTGTCAGAACCATCGGAGGTGTGGTTAAGCCGGGTGAGCCTATTTTAGAAATAGTCCCTCGTAATAGCACGTTAATCGTTGAAGCGAGAATTTCTCCTCAGAATATCGCCTTCATAAGGCCTGGCCTGCCGGCAACGGTAAAGTTGTCTGCCTATGACTTTGTCATTTACGGAGGCCTAGAAGGAGAAGTGACCTACGTAAGCGCCGATGCACTTCAAAATGAAGAGGGCAATGCCTACTACCGTGCCAACGTTACTTTCAAGGTTGATGATAAGTTTACGATCATCCCGGGAATGCAGGTTGTGGTAGACATTCTTACAGGAGAAAAAACAGTACTGAATTATTGGTTAAAACCTATATTACGTGCGAAAGAGAATTCGCTCAGAGAAAGATAGACATAAGGATATAAGATGCGGCTTAAATCAACGTTATTGGTCTTGTTTGCAGTATCATCGTCGCCAAACGCTTTGACTTTAGAAGAGTCAGTTACGTTATCTCTCGATAGCTCCCCCAGTTTGCTTGCTCGCTATTCTCGCTATGAGTCGATGGTACGAGACCGAAATGCCATAAATGGTTCATTTCTTCCTCAGGTTAATTTGTATGCAGCAGCAGGGTACGAAGGTACTCGATATAACAACGGAAACTACATCGACAGTGAAGATAGAACATTAGAAAGAACGGAGATGGGCGTAAGAATCTCCCAACTGTTATTTGATGGATTTAAAACAAGTGCTGATGTTGATCGCCTATCTTACGAGGCTGAAGCTGAACGCTTGGACTTATTGGCATCTGCGGAAAATGTTGCATTAGATACTGTCAGAGCGTATGTGGATGTTTTACATGCCCGAGAGTTGATGAAACTGACAGAAAGAAACCTAAATGAACACCAAGAGATCTACCGTTTCATTCTAGATAAAAAAGAAAAAGGTTTAACCAGCAACTCCGACTTAGCGCAGGTTTCTTCGCGTGTCGCGACAACACAGTCCTCATTGATTGCCGCCCAAAACAATCTTTCCGATGCTAGAACAAGATTTGTACGTTTGGTTGGTCGAGCGCCGCAAAACTTAGTTGAACCTGTTTACCCGCAGGAGTTGCTTCCGAATAAGCTTGACGAAGCACTCAAACAAGCGGTTAGGTTGCACCCATCCATACAGTCAGCGATGAAAGATTTAGAGGCGGCTCGACATGAAGTAAAAAGAGAAAAGGGGGATTACTACCCAGAGCTCAAGCTTGAGCTGTCAGCCAACAAAACAGACAACGTGGATAATATTGAAGGCATTAACGAAGATGCAAAGGTTATGCTGACGGTCAACTACGATCTTTTTAACGGCTTTTCTACAGACTCCCGAGTGGAGTCATCTGCCTGGCGAGTAGAGGAGGCGAGGGCTATTCGAGCAAATGCAGAACTAGATGCGAATGAAGGTGTAAGGCTGGCATGGGACGCACATACATTGCTTCAACAGCAAATGGAGTTTTTAAAAGTCAACGTTGATGCGGCGAAAGTAACTGAATTAGGGTACATCCAGCAGTTCAATGTAGGGCGACGCAGTTTGTTAGATGTATTAGATGCCAAAGTTGAAACGTTTGTTGCGAGACGGAACTACACCCGAACAAAGTACGATCATTTGGTTGCCACTTACCGTTTATTCAACTCGATGGGGATTCTGACTTATGCGTTGCGAGTTGAGTATCCAGAGAACTGGAAGGAGAACAATAATGGATAAATTCGCAGTGACGAGTCTTCTAGTTTTCATGTTAGCAGGCTGTGCTGAATCACCGAATACGACGTTGACCACTTACCAGTACAACGACCTTAAAGACAATGATAGTGATGGCGTGATAAACCAACGAGATAACTGCGCAGATACGCCAAAAGGTGTGGTTGTTGACAGTGAAGGCTGTGCGAATTGGGTCAACGACTCGCAGACACACCTGATCAGCTTTTTCTTTGCGATGGATGAGCATCAGGTAACGCCATCTCATGATATGCCGCTAAGCGAGTTGAAAGCACTGCTTCAGAGTAACCCAAATGCGCAAGTCATACTGATAGGAGACACAAGCCCTGAAGCGTCACTCGAATACAACAAAGCGTTGGCAAAGAAAAGGACGGCAGCTATACGAGAATTGCTAGTGAGAAACGGCATTCAAGATAATCGAATTGAAGAGCAAGAGTTTTATCAGAATACGGCATTGACGGTACAACTAAAAAAACGGGAAAGGCGCACAATTGCTGTTGTAAACACGAAAGCTGAAAGTACTGAACAAGCGTGGACTATATTTAGTTCGGACAGCGAGTTGACACCTAATTCGAAGTTGGAGCTGAATTATGAAAATTAAAGTCTTGCCTTTCCTTGCTCTAACTTCATGTTTGATTTCACCGCTGGCATTTGCTGACTCTGAGGCTCGAACATCGATTTTTGTCGAACCAGAGATACTAGAAACGATAGAAACATTGATAGATGAGCCAAGTGTAAATGTAGCGCTTGCATCTCAGTCTGGTGGTTTTAACGACATGCTAAATGACGGAGCCTCTATTGCGATCACATCTAAGAAATGGTCAGATGAAAACATCTCCCGATTTCAACGAGAAAGAGGCCACAGGCCTACACGTTTGTTTTTAATGGCAAACGCTATTGTCGTAATCAATAGTCAAAAGAGTACGGTAGATAGTGTTTCCGTTAGTGAATTGAAACGCTGTGATGCAAATACGTATGCTTTCGGGGAGATGCGTTTAAGTAACCCAGATGTGAGCTCTAATGGTTGTCAATCATCGATTCAAATGCTTGATGAAGACCGATTGAAACGGGCTTTAAGCGACGACTTGTCAGCCAAAGCTTATATGCGATACTCCGATTTTAAATACTCAGAACAGTGGTCGAGCTACAAGGCTCTCTCTGTTCATCATAACGATGACTCATGCTCTTTGAGCACAGATTGCATCTATTCTCTTCGCTATCCATTTTCCGTGGTCTATTACGTTTATATAAATAAACAATTCGACACTAATCAGAAGATCAAAAAATCAAAGCTATTTGAACTCCTTACAACCGACAACAATACACAACAGGTACGAAATGCTGGGTTTATTCCACTACCAAAAGCGCTTATTAAAATAAATAGGGTGAAGTTAGGGCTAGATGAGCCAGTTGTTTTAAACGGGTATAAATAAACTTCATACGCCTAACTATGTGGGCTTGAGTGAACGTACCGCTCTAGGAAGTTTGCCTTGCTGCTCATTTATCTTTGGTTAACCTTTGGTCAATTGAGTTGGTTGTAAGTGGTTTTGTTGGTAATTTTTCTATCATTGTGGCAAGTTTACTTAAAACTACTTAAGTGAATTTAAGTTATGACACAAGAAGAAAGACTCGTAGCACTCAGAGCGAAGCTGGAGCAGCAAAACAAAGTAACGTTGTCTGAAGTTTGTGAGTACTTTGGTATCTCGCGAGATTCAGCTCGCCGAGACTTAGTTAAGTTGAGTCAGCAACCTGGGTTACAAAGAATACGAGGTGGTGTCATGCTTGCGCCGATCTCTTCCCATACCGAGGCATACGCGAGTCGACCCGTGAGTGACGTTAAACATCGACTGGCTCAATCTGCCGCAGCGTTGTTGGATGAGCGCGACCATCTTGTTATTGATACCAGCACCATTTTATCTCTGCTCCCACTCTATGCAGGAAAAGCGCGTTGTGGAGAAAACAAGCTCAACGTCGTTACTAACAGCATTGATGTGCTGACCGCTGCTGAGACAAACGACACAATGGACGTTTATTTCTTAGGCGGACACTTTGACCCTTATGCCAGAGCAGTTTTAGGGGCGCAAGCAGAGCAGCAAATGCAGCATTATCACGTGAACAAAGCGTTCATTGGCGTGTGTGCGTTGTCATCCCGAGGGCTGACAACAAATAGTTTGTTAGAAGCAACAATGAAACAAGCGATGATTGCTCAAGCTCAGCAGGTCATCGTCGTTTGTGAATCCCGAAAAATTGGTAGCGACAATTTCCACCACGTATGTGATTTGTCAAAGATCGACATCATTATTACAGACCATCCCCCTCAATCAGATTTTCAACAACTCCTCGATCACAATGATATTGAATGTATTGTTGTATCACCGAAATAAGGAATCTTACAATGGCTTACGATCCCGTAAAAACCGCTGTGATTGGTTACGGATATTCAGCAAAAACGTTTCATTTACCCTTCATTAAAGCGCTACCAAATTTAACGCTGAGCGCGATAAGCTCTCGTCAACAGGAGGCGGTTCAAAATGATTGGCCAGATGCTAAGTGGTTTTCTGATGCGAATACTTTACTCGATGATAGTGATGCAGAGCTTGTAATCATTACTGCGCCAAATGACGTACATTACGAACTTGCAAAGCGTGCGTTGAACAATGGGAAACACGTCATCGTCGAGAAACCGTTTGTTACTCGTATAGAAGACGGTAATGAACTTATCGCCTTGGCGGAAGAGAAAGGTCTAGTGCTGAGCGTTTTTCACAATAGACGTTGGGATGGAGATTTTCTCACGGTTAAATCTCTTATCGAACAAGGTAAGTTAGGTGATATAAAGCTGTTTGAGTCACACTTTGACCGTTACCGCCCTGAAGTTCGTCAACGATGGCGAGAGCAGGCTCAAGATGGCGGTGGTATTCTATTCGACCTTGCTCCTCATCTTCTCGATCAAGCATTGGTGTTGTTTGGCTTGCCAAATGCGATAGACGCACAATGTCGAATGATGCGTCCGGGCGCGACGACGATTGATTATTACAACTTGATACTTCATTACCCTGAGCATATTGTGCACTTGCATTCAAACTTGTATAGCCCAGAGCCGAATCTCCGCTACAAAGTATTGGGTACGGAAGCTAAATATGAAAAGTTCGGATTAGATCCTCAAGAGGGCTACTTAAAAGAAGGCCGTTTGCCGGAAAACGATGCTTGGTCGGAAGAAGATGAGGTGTTATACGGCGTCCGTTACGACGAAGACGGTGCGCAAACTATCAAAACGGAGAGAGGCGAGTACCAAGCTTACTTTGTTGGTGTGGCAGACGCCATTCGTTTGGGCACTGATAACCCGGTTCCTGCCGCTCAAGCAGTACAGAATATCGCTCTGATTGAGATGGCATTGGAAAGCAGTAAAACGGGTAAAACGATTCAGGTGAAACCATGAGTTTGACGCTTGAACTCGTGGCCCTGCAAGAGCATGAACTTCAGTTGGCGGAATTTAATCACCATATTGCGTGGTCTATCGGCCTCGCTCTAAAAGAAGAGGCTGAAGCTCGCGGCGCGGCTGTTGCTATTGAGGTTTACGGCTTTGGACAAACGCTATTTCAATACGCGATGGCAGGAACCTGCGCTGATCATTTAGATTGGGTCCGTAGGAAGCGAAACTCAGTATTAAGGTATGGCCACAGCTCTTACTATCTTTCTCTGTACAACAAGCAAAAGCAACGTGATTTCGAAAATCAGCCTCATCTCGATGCTCGTGAGTACTGTGCTCATGGTGGCGCGTTCCCAATTCGGCTTTCTGGGTCTGGTTTGGTTGGGGTTGTGACGGTATCGGGTTTACCGCAGTTAGATGATCATCAGCTAGTTGTGGATATATTAAAAACGATGACAGAGACAAAACCCTCTTAAACGCCAAATATGAAAGTAGCACGGTTCTTTATCGTGCTACTGAATTCTCTTTTTAGCTCATAAAGTGTTCTTTAATGTGAGCAAATATTAACATTGATCCCAACTTACTACCTGAAAATCAAATCAATTTCATATAACCTATACGCTCATTCATATAGAAAGCCTTCAAAGTTGGCCATTGGCAATGTCTTTTAGAAGAAAAGAAAAACTCAATCTTAGAAATCTTATTGTCACCCTATGTGTGTTCAGTGTGCTTGTCACTTTGATCAACGCATTCTACTCGATTTATCGTGTTCAAAGGGATCTCATCATCAATAACACGTTAGAATCAAACCGTGTTTACGCCCAAAAAATGTCTGAAATGACAGACTCTTTCATAGAAAGCTCAATGTCGCAGCTAAAATACAGTGCGAACGTGCTAAAAGACAAGATGCATGACGCTCAGCTTCTTGATAAAGAGGCTGAGAGATTAAGAACGCAAACCAAATCATTTAACTCTGTGGTTGTCGTTAATGCAAAAGGGGTTATTATTTCCGTATCACCTGAAACACTTCAGGTGAAAGGTGTAAGGTTAGTGGGTGAAAGAAAACGCCAATCTTTAAACGCTCAAGCACCAGTTGTTACTGAACCATTTATATCGCCCGCTGGAAATTACTTGTTAACCATCTCATACCCTATATTTTCTCAATCTAATGAATATTTAGGTTATATCGGCGGCACTATTTATCTAGAAAAAGAAAATATTCTCGCAGAGTTACTCAGCCAGCACGCATACAAAGATGGTTCTTTCCTTTACGTTGTCGATGAGAGTAACACTCTGATTTATCACCCAGATCAATCGAGGGTTGGTGAAGTAATCGACGATAATGAAGCAATCAAAGCGGTGACGATGGGGCAGAGCGGCAACAAAGAAATTGTTAACTCTCGCGGCGTCGAAATGCTTGCTGGTTATGCGCCAGTAAAGTCATCAGGATGGGGAATTGTTGCTCAGCGCCCGAAATCGATGACGTTATCTGTGCTAGATGAACAGATGTGGAATGTTTTCCTTAAGTCGATTCCAATTGGTTTATTAACTTTGCTGCTAATTTGGTTCTTGTCCCTTCTTATTTCTAGACCACTTTGGCAGTTAGCTGGTGCTGTGCGAGGTGTCGAAGAACATTCATCATCTATCGATGATCTCAAACTGGTTAAGTCTTGGTATTTTGAGGTCTCACATTTGAAGCTTAGCTTTCTTAAAGCATTTGGTATCGTGTCAAAAACCATTGATAAGCTGCAACTGGATACATTAACAGATTCGATGACTGGATTATTGAATCGACGTGGATTAGATAAAGTTCTTGGTTTGTTTAAGCAGGAAAATACCGCGTTCTCTGTTTTGGCGCTAGATATTGACCACTTTAAGAGCGTAAACGATAACTATGGCCATGACGTGGGTGACAATTTACTTAGAGAGTTTGCGCAGTTAATGAAAGACCAAGCTCGCTCTAATGATCACCTGTGTCGTTCTGGCGGTGAAGAATTTATGATGTTTTTGGAAAAAACAGACGTAAACCACGCTATGGATGTTGCAGAGCGTATTAGACACAACGTGGAACAACATGACTTCCAGGTGGTTGGTAAAGTCACGGTTTCGTTGGGCGTTTCTCACTGGAAAGGCAATGACACACCAATTGAAGCGGTAATGAAAGACGCCGATAATGCACTTTATAAAGCTAAACATAATGGAAGAAATAGAACGGAGTTGGGTGACGACGCACAATAGATATTGCGCTTTATGCTGAACATAAAACGAGCCAGTGACTAACCTTTGCTGTTAATCGCTGGCGTAACCGCTACCAATTGCGCGAAACGGCAAGTTTAGCTCTAATTCTGGAATTTGTTTACCCACCCAAGCCGGAAATGTATTGCTATTTGGCCCTGGAAACAGAGTATATTCTTCAGCCCAAGGGTATTGGTTAATCACACTTTGTATTTTAGGGATAAGTTGGCGGGCCTTTTCACCTTGTATGGAGAGGATCTTTTCTGGTTTTGCACCATACCAATATCGATCTGGCGTCCCAGTTTGGTACTGATATAGAGCGGGTTGTCCGCGATTCACTCTCCAGCCGACTACTTCATACACTGTATATTCGTTCGCATTTTCAGGCTTTATTGCAAACCATGTATGAACAGCAAACCAGCCTCGCCAACCAAACGCGTCTGCGGCGTAAAACTCAATCACAGCATGCTTGACATTGGAAGGATCGGGTGCGATACCCGCAGGTTCTCTGCTTGCGGTACGCCAATCTCCTTGAGTGCATCCACCCAGCATAACCGCGATTGACATGAGCCAAATTTTCACAAGGTGAGTAAAGTTGAGAGGGTCTTTCATTTATTGCTCCTAGACCAACCGATGCTGTTAACGCTCTATTGATTTTAGCTATAAAAACGTGGCAAGTCTGATTGTTGAAATCCTCTCCTTATTAAAAGAGAGAGGGAAGGTTAGTGCCATAACCCCAGTTCATACGTAATAATAAGGTAAGCCGATTTGTAACATGTGGCATAGACGATGCCGTATTTCTCGAACGATTCGTCTAGTTGCGTATGAAAAAGTAAGAGGTTGTATGTATTCCTTACACGGTTACATGAATTAAAAGCATTACAAAACAGACATTTACAGTGAGTCATTGCTGGTTGGGTGAGTTTGGGACCCTCACTTTGTCTCACGTTTGCTTGTTTTGGGCGGAATTTTCATCGTTCATCTTTTTGCGCATTTAGAGTCAGCGTTCAGCTATGGCACAATAGGCGCTCACAGAACAAGTGCTGTTTGGTCATGTAAATAGCAGAAAAATAACTAGAAATAGAATAATTAATGTTTAAATCAAAAAGTATACTCGCATTAAGCGTGTTCGCATTTGGCTGTTTTGCCAATCAAGATAGCGAACCAACGTCCGTTGTGCTGAACTATGGTGATTCCTCCATCAGTACTGATATTCAAGCCAATCGAAAATTTCATGTTGTCCGAGACAATGAAAGTGAGCACGTAGAATTTTCCGGCGGAATCACAAAGGAGTATTCCGATTATATTGTGAATATTCATATCATAAGAAAAAGCAATATACGCAGATCAAGCCGTGAGCTGAATACTACCGTATTGATGAACAGTGATCAGATTGGGAAGCCTTTAGTGATTGGCATTGAAAATGATGAGTTCACTAGTATCACTTTGCGTTAATGCTTAGTATTTATTGAATAGGAATGAGGAAATTGATGCTCTCAATACGCTGTTATCGCACCGAGGATGCCCCAACACTGTGGGCACTCTTTTACCATACTGTGCGAATCATTAATCGTCGCGATTATACGGAATCACAAGTTTCCGCTTGGGCACCATCAGATTTTGACCTCGATGTGTGGCAACGAAAAATGGACGATATTCAACCATACGTCGCGGAGATAGAAGGGCAGGTCGTTGGCTATTGTGATTTGCAAGGTGACGGCTTGATTGATCATTTCTTTTGCCATCATGAATACCAAGGACAAGGTGTTGGTCGTGATTTGATGTCTTTTCTTTTTTCACAGGCGAAAGTACAGGGGATAAAACGACTGTATTCTGAAGTGAGTATTACCGCCCGACCTTTTTACGAGAAAATGGGTTTCACAGTTAAGTCTCGACAACGTGTTGAGGTTAGGGGAGAAACCTTAACTAACTTTATGATGGAAAAGTATATTTAACTTAAATAGTGAGCATTTAGTGAGCTTGAACACAGATATAAAATGTTTTCCAATGTGAAAACGAGTTCATTGATCTCGCACCAATGTTTTGTTTGAAAACAGTGTACATAATCTTCTCTGGAACGCCATTACCGCATTTCGTCTCTGAAGGCTTAAAAACAGTCTGAAAGTTTTGGTTTTGCGGCGGGTAATAGCGTTCCAAACGCCAAATGTGTCTGGCTAACCATCTCAGGAAGAGAAGTAGTACTATGCGTCCTTATCTCAAATACGTTGTTCCAACATTGATACCATTGCTTGTTTGGTTAATGCCTCTCTCTGCGTTCCCATTTGATGGCATTACTATCGTCCAGCAAAGAGTGATTGCAATCTTCTTGCTTGCCGCACTTTGCTGGGTATTCGAGCCAATTCCAATCTACGCCACTTCGGTTGTGATCATTGTCCTAGAGCTATTGCTTGTATCAAATAAAGGTATTGTGCTCTTTCGCTTGCAAGAAGGGCAGCCACATTTTGGTGAGCTATTACAATACAACGAGATAATGGCGACCTTCGCTAGTCCGATTATCATGCTCTTCCTCGGCGGTTTCTTTTTGGCTATGGCGGCGACAAAGTACAGGTTAGATGTCAACTTAGCCCGAGTGTTACTCAAACCATTTGGACAAAAACCAAAGTTCGTTATGCTGGGGTTGATGCTGATCACCGCTGTTTTTTCCATGTTTATGTCAAACACCGCAACAACAGCGATGATGTTGTCCATTTTAACCCCTGTGATAGCAGTTTTCGGGCCTAAAGACCCAGGTCGAATTGCATTCGCTTTGTGTATTCCTGTTGCGGCCAACATTGGTGGCATTGGTACTCCAATCGGCACGCCACCGAATGCCATCGCCCTAAAATATTTGGTTGGTGACAACTTAATTACGTTTGGTGAATGGATGGTATTTGGTGTTCCATTCGTTATTGTGATGATGGCGTTAGCCTGGTTTCTGATTGGCTTTTTGTATAAAGCCGAACAAACCACCATCGATCTGAACATTAAAAGCAAGTTTTTGAAAACACCCAAAGCAATAATGGTTTACGTCACCTTTGCCGGCACGATTATTCTTTGGTTGATGGGTTCTGCACATGGAATGAATTCTTACACAGTAGCATTAATTCCGGTCGCAGTGTTCTCATTGACGGGCATCATCAACAAAGAAGACTTGAAGAAAATCTCTTGGGATGTGCTTTGGTTGGTGTCAGGCGGTATTGCTCTGGGCCTTGCTCTAGATAAAACCGGGCTTGCGAAGCTGGTGGTACACAGCATTCCGTTTGATCAGTTCTCGCCATATGTTGTCTTGTTTGGTGCGGCTTTCTTGTGCTTGTTAATGGCAAACTTTATGTCGCATACAGCCACCGCAAACTTGCTGATGCCGATTATGGCTGCGCTGGGTACTTCTATGGCTTCGCTAACGCCTCTCGGCGGTGAAGTTACTCTGATCTTGGTCGTGACATTTGCCGCTTCACTCGGTATGTCGTTACCAATCAGTACGCCACCAAACGCGTTAGCTCATGCAACAGGGCATGTCGAGAGCGGCCAAATGGCTCGTATCGGTGCCGTGCTAGGCGTGATTGGCGTATTACTCAGCTTTGTGATGGTGTGGATTTTACATACTGTTGGGCATATTGGATAACCCACCATGTACGAAACGAAGTTAGACGCGTTAGTACAACGCTACTTTAATCACCTTGAACGCCGATTAATAGTTTTATCCGGGTCGGTGCTTATTGAGCAAGCTGGCTACAACGATCGCTTGTACTATGTGCTGTCGGGAGAACTGGCGGGCTATTACGCGGAAGATGACAAGAAACCGATTCAGGTATTTTCTGCGTCTCAAGGTGCGTTTATTGGCGTACATAGTTTCTTTTCTGGTACGTGGACTGCCTCTTCGACAGTGATTGCTCAAACCGATGTTGAATTGGCTTGGATACAGCGCGATACGCCCGCCGTGGAAGAGGCGACATACGGACCATTGACGACACAATTTATGCCTGTGATGGTTAACGAATTATCTCGTCGTCAACGGCGCGCAATGCAAGAGGCATTGGCTAAAGAAAAAGCACTACAAAAGCTTCATACCGCAGAGCAAATGACAACGTTGGGGCAGCTTGCAGCGGGTATTGCTCTGGGTTGAACAATGCGATAGGCGTTGTAAGCAGTAAATCAGAACGGCTAGAGACAGTTATCATGGAACTGCTTGAAGAAGTTCATCCGGAAGCGAGTCAATTTTTTGATTTTGGTTTAATGCAAGGGCAGAAAGTCTCTTCTAGCGAAGCGAGAAAGCGGGGGCGCCACTTCGAAAAATACTACGGTTTAACCAAGGAGGTTGCTCGTGATCTTGCGCGAGCCGTTCCAAATAACTTCCTTTCAGAACATTGGCTAAAAAGACCAGAAGAAGCGATACGTTTCTGGCAAATGGGGCGAGATCTCCATGACTTACGCATCGCTTCTAAACATACCGTTGGCATTGTGCGATCCGTAAAACAATTGGGGCGCACGGATATCGACTTGGATGAAGCGATTAACATCAATGATTCAATCAATCGCGCCTTGGCTCTATTGCAAAGTGACTTAAGACGAGTGAGTGTTCGTTTTAGCCCTGCGGATTTACCTGCTTTTATTGGTTCTCAAACCGAACTCGTCCAAGTTTGGGTAAATATCTTAAAGAATGCGTGCGATGCACTTGGTGAAACGGAGAAACCCGGTATCGAAATACATACTCGGGAGAGTAAGGGTAAAATTTTGGTCACGATTGCTAACAACGGACCAGAAATTGATGAAGCGACACGTAGAAAAATTTTCCGGCCAAACTTCACCACTAAAAAGGGGGGCTTGTCGTTTGGTTTAGGGTTAGGTCTGTCGATTGTAAAGCGCATTATCGCCGGATATAACGGCTCTATTGTGGTAAAGAGCGACAGTGAAAAAACGATTTTTAGAATCAAGTTACCAGTAGAGGGTGAACATGGAGAAGCTTAATGTAATTTGCGTTGATGACCAACGAGAGGTACTAAGCGCGGTTCTACAAGATTTAGAGCCGTTAAATCAATGGTTGAATGTCGAAGACTGCGAATCAGCAGGTGAGGCTCTAGAACTGATGGATGAATTTGATGCAGAAGGCGAGATGATCGCATTGATTATTTCCGATCATGTGATGCCAGGTAAAACGGGAGTAGAACTGCTGACCGATGTATCAAAAGACGGTCGTTTTGGCTTTACGAGGAAAGTGCTTCTTACCGGGCAAGCGACGCACACCGATACAATTAATGCGATCAACTCCGCAGGCATTGACCGCTACTTTGAAAAACCATGGCAAGCAAGCCAATTAATAGAGTGCGTTAGAAACCTGGTGACCCAATATATCTTTGATGTGGGCTTAGATTACACTCAGTATCACGAGCATTTAGATCAGAGTGTGGTGTTTGAACGTCTACGTTAATCGGGGGACATTAAGCTTGTTTTCGTCACGGCCAGTTAGTGTCTGAAATCTATAGTGAATAGTTCAGCATGTTTAACGTGGCCGTGCGGGAATATTGCTCTAGTATGCTTAACTCAACGAATAGCGGCTTGCACTGGCAACAGAAAGTGGCTTAGAGAACCAATAACCTTGCAGATAATCGACGCCCATTTCGGTAAAAAATTCACACATTTTGGCGTCTTCAATTCCCTCAATCACTACTTCAATATTATTTTCCTGGCACATAGTGATAAGAAACTTCAGATATTCTTGTGAAGAGCGGTTGGTTAGTGTTTTCCACGCCATCGACCTATCAATTTTGATTTGTGTCATCGGGAGGTCGAAGAAGCTATTTAATGAACTGTAACCAGATCCAAAGTCATCCAGAGAGAGTGCAAATCCTAGTTCCCTGAGGGTATTCAGAGGGGCAATGGCTGTCTGATTATTATCCAAAATAAACGTTTCTGTTAGTTCCAACACAATAGACTCAGGATCGACACCAACCTCATCCGCCATGGCTTTAATTCGCGCAGGGAATTCACTGTTCATTAACTGAAGTACAGAAACATTCACGTTGACGCGAACTTGGTTTTGGTAACGATCACGGTAGTTTTTGATAAATTCACACGCTTTGGCAAAGACTTGATATCCGAGCTCGACAATCAAACCTTTGTTCTCTGCGACGGGGATGAATTCGTCTGGGTAAATTTCGCCAAACTCTTTGCTACGCCAGCGAACCAGAGATTCGAAGCTCACCACTTTTGAGCTTTTGGCGTCAATAATTGGCTGAAACTTAACGCTTAATGTCTGTTTTTCTAGTGCACTTTTTAGACCTTGTTCAATAAAGAAATAACGGTCTACGGCATGCTGAGTTTTCTCACTGTAAACCGCAACACGGTCTTTATTCTGCTCGCTTGCGTACTGACAAGTTCGTGCTGCTTTACGTAATATTTCCTCTGCTGAGTGACTTGGATCTATGCAAGGATACAAACCAATACTAATGTTACTTCCTAAGTATTGGCCCTCTTCAATCACTGCCTCGTGGTAGGTTTCCTTTAAACTTTCGGCATAACTTTGCAGCGTTTCTACCGAGCATTCATCGTGAATCAAAATCGCAAAGTCATCATCATGTACGCGATATACAGAACTATTTGGAGAAGGTAGGTGACTGAGAGTTTGTAGCAATTTTTCCACTAACCCATCGACCAACTCGCTGCCATATTGATTTAAGTAAGATTTAATCTCTTCTATCTGAATGTAACAGATAGATGCACAAGAATCGGTGGCTCGCACACTATCTTCAATATCCAGCAAGAGATGGGCGCGATTAGCCATACCTGACGCATTGTCATGAAATGCGACTTGATGAATGTAGCTTTCCATCAGCTTGCGTTCAGAAATATCACGGTGGCTACCAACCATATAATGACCATGTTCTGTTTCTTTGGTCATGGCTACGCCTTCAATCCAGACGTACTGTCCATTGGGTTTACGCACGCGGTAGGTCGTTGTGACCCTCGTGTTGTTGGTAATGATGTGAGCATCGACCCGAGTGGAGAGTCTTTCTCGATCGAGAGGGTGAACAAGGTCTAACCATTGCTCTAAGCTGATTCGACCAGCGTTGATACCAAGCTGCTCATAAAAGCCCTTGTTATAAAATACCATGGTGCCAAACTCATCCATGTAAAAGAGGCCTTCGTTAAATACATCGAAGATATGAATGAATCGTTCTTCGACGATTTTTAGGAACTCTCGGTCACTATCTGAGACTTGTTGGTCAAATATGGTGGTCAAGATATTTCCTCCTCGAGCCTTTTAGCATCAGAGATGAGTGTTGGGGTTGATAACATAGAGTTGATCTGCTGGCGTACATTACAATCACAAAAGTGTCAGTTCAAATTGTTTGGCTATCATTTTATGCGCTACTAGGTTAATAACATACTAAGATTAGGCGGCTAATCATCGACATTTATAAAAAATAGTCAACAGTAAAAATCATTTATAAAATACAGTTATTGATGCCGTCCGCAATCTATAAATATTTATGAATAATTATCCTAAAGTTATTTTCAGTTGTGTCGGTATCAATGTGCTGTTTTCTAACGTCATTTGTATATATGTTATCTTGGATAAAACCATAATAACAAAAAGGACTTAATGAGCGCGACCGATTATTAATTGACAGGATGCTCATTAATTGTAATCAATTCAAATTTATTATCACGCCAAGTAATCAAATCTCTTATAATGCGGACGTTAATATCGAGTAAGCCTTCTTTATATGCAGTACGATCCGAAAAATTCAATCAAAATTGCGCTCGCTGATATCGGCGTTGGTATGTTTGTTACCGCGATAGAGCACAACAAGCGCGTCAATTTAGCCAATGCAGGGCGGATATCTAGCCCTGAAGGCATTAAGAAGCTTGCTACAAGTGGCGTAAAGTATGTTTGGGTAGATCAAACATTATCTTCGCAGCAGTGTGTCTTCAAGCCTGTAGATGAATCAACTGGTGCCACTAAAGAGACGCGAGAGCAGAAACACTCCGATTTTAAGAGGGGTCAACGAGCTTATCGTTCGAGAGACATCCAACACAAGCGAGCCAAAAAGCTAATCGCCGAAGCAAAAGATTTGGCGCAAAAACTATTGAATCAAACTTTTGAAGGAAAAATCATAGAAGTTGATGAAGTAGAAGCTTGGGCTGACGATGTCATTGAAAGTGTTTTTATTGACTCAGATGCGTTGCAGTGTGTCTCTGCACTCCGAAAAAAAGACTCTTATTTATTGGAACACTCCGTCAATGTCGCTTGTCTTTTAGTGTCATTCGGTAAGTACTTGGGCTTGGATAAGCCAACGCTAAAACAGCTTGCTGTAGGTGGCATTATTCATGATGTAGGTAAAATTAAAGTCGATGATAAGATCTTGCACAAGCCAGCGAAGCTAACGCCTGAAGAATTTGAACATATGAAGCTACATCAAGTGTTCGCAGGTGAGATTATCCTTCACGTAAAAGGGCTTAGTGACGTAAGCCGTGATGTTTGTTTGATGCACCACGAGAAGTTAGATGGCAATGGTTATCCTAGAGGCTTGAAGGGGGAGGAGATTCCAATTCACGGCCGTATGAGCTGTATTGTAGATATCTACGATGCGCTAACGGCTGATCGCTGTTACAAAAAAGGCATGAGTTCTGCCGAAGCGTTTAAAATCTTGTTGAGTTTAACGCCATTTCATTTAGACGCAGACTTAGTTTACAAATTCATTAATTGCATTGGGATGTACCCCGTAGGCTCTATTGTCGAGTTGAACGATGGGCGTGTTGGTATTGTTTGGTCTTCAAATGAATCTCAAGCATTAAAGCCAGAAGTGAAATGTTTCTACTCCCGCAAGTATAAACGATACATTGATGTCACGATGGTGGACTTAAAAACGAGTGCGTACAAAATTGAAAGAGCGATCGCGCCTTCATCGTTAGAGATCGATCCTAAGCCTTTTTATGATTAAGAGAAATAGATAAGCTTATACAACAGGCTTTACATCCTTGCATGTAGATCGTATTTTATTTGCATAACTATCTATTAATTTTTTCTAAGTTATTTAGATGCAAGATGGTTATTAAGACCTCGGCTTCATGGATAGAAACCGGGCGATAAAATAGTTCTATACACAATGGGCTATAAACCTCATTTTGCTGGAAGGGATGCCAATGCAAATAGATACATGGATTTTTTACACTCTTGCCATTCTCGTGCTCACAGCTTCACCAGGACCAAGCTCACTGTTGTGTTTAAGTAAAGGAGTGAGTAGTGGGTTTCGTATTGCTTTCATGACTGCGCTTGGCAGTTTGTCTGCGATTACGATCATCCTTACGCTCTCATTTACCGGGCTGGGAGTTGTCATTGCTTCATCTGAGTTAGTTTTTAATATTATCAAATGGTGTGGTGCCGCTTATTTAATCTGGTTAGGTATTCAAGCGTTGCGCTCATCTCAGACAGATTTTAATAAAACGGCAACGACTCAAAGTTCCGCGACAGCGTTCAGCGCGTTTACTAGTGGCTTCATTGTTGGCGCTAGTAACCCCAAAGCGATAGTCTTTTTCACCGCTTTGTTTCCTCAATTCATTGAACCTTCCGCACCGCTACTGGCTCAATACGCGATTTTCGCGTCTACATTTGTGGTTTTTGAGCTTAGCTGGCTAACATTTTATGCATTGTTAGGGGTAAAAGCCTCCGATTGGTTGTTTGTCGCTGGAAGAGCGAAGTTGTTCAATCGTTTGACTGGTGGAGTATTTATTGGTGCAGGCGTGATGTTGTCGACGGCAAACCGATAAATAAGACAGACTTCGGTACGCAGTTAGGTTTTCCCATATAGTAAGTTGGAATGCGCTAATTTAGCTTTGTCTTATTTCCAGAATGGAAATAGACGTTTTGTTTATTTTCATTAGTGGCAACAGCCAAGCAGGAGTAAAATCACGTTACTCTTTAGGGGTAGAGCTCGTATTTTGTCTTGTGGGCTTGTGGTTACTTTGTAGGAATATCTTAGATGACAAGCCTTTCTAAACTACAACAACGTTTTCTAGATATCGCGACCGACGTCCGTCTTTCTCCAAAACAGAAGTCGAGTTTTTTAGCTTTAGAGGCGGAAGCGTGCATTCCTTACATGACCGTATCTCCATCACTGAGACAAGCAATGGATGAAGGCATCATCTGCGATATGTTTGAAGGTCATGCACCGTTTAAACCTCGCTATGTGTTGCCTGATTACGCTAAATTTCTAGCGCAAGGCTCAGACTATTTAGAGTTGTCTCCGGCTGATGATTTCGATGATGCGTTGAACATGCTGACCATCATTTACCATCATGTTCCTTCGGTAACGAACATTCCGGTTTACTTAGGCCAGTTAGATGATGTCTTGTTGCCTTACATAGGCGACCTAACAGAGAGCCAGATTTACAAAAAGTTAAAACATTTTTGGGTCATGCTGGATCGCACATTGCCAGATGCGTTTATGCATGTGAATGTCGGACCGACAGACAACATTATTTGTCGCACTGTTTTAAAAGTAGATGCGGAGCTCAAGCAGATCGCACCGAATCTCACCTTTATGTACGACGAGACAGTTACGCCTGATGACTTACTTCGTCAAGCGACACAGAACATTTGTGAATGCAGTAAACCGCATATTGCCAATTACCCAATGCACGCGAAAGCCTACAACGGCTCACGCTTTGGTATTGTAAGTTGCTACAACTCGCTTCCATTAGCAGGTGGCTCGAACACATTGGTGCGAATGAATTTAAAAGAAGTTGCAAAACGAGCATCAGACTGTAACGACTTCTTAAATAGTGCGTTGCCTTCTTACCATCGATTAATGGTCGAGCTCATAAACGCAAGAAGCACGCACTTGCATGAAAAATCGAACTTCTTTCAAGGCTTTTTGACGCAAGAAGGGTTGATAAAAGAGTCCTATTTCGCGCCAATGTATGGCGTTTACGGCATGGCCGAAGCGGTAAACCTTCTATTTGAAAAAGAAGGGCAAATAGGGCGATACGGAAAAAATGATCGAGCAAATACTTTTGCTCATGATGTTTCAGCAACACTGGCTAAACTGGTGGACTCAACCCCGGTGAAATATGGTTTAGATGGCAAAGCGCTCTTACATGCACAAGGCGGCATTAGCTTAGATCATGATGTTACGCCAGGTGTACGTCTGCCTTATGGTGCAGAGCCAGACCCTGTCACTTATGTACAAGCAACGGCGAAGCATCATCAGTATTATCGTGCGGGTATCAGCGATATTTTGACGATTGATGAAACGGTGAAATCTAACCCAGAAGCGATGTTCAATTTATGTAAAGGGGCACTAAATGCTGGTTATCGTGAGTTTACCGCGAATGTCACTTCAAATGACTTAATTCGCGTGACAGGCTACATGATCAAACTTTCAGACGTCGCGAAATATGATGAAGAAGGTTCGAGAACCAACACGACGTTTCTAGGTGCAGAAGCAGCAAAAAATACCAAAATTTTAGAACGCTCACCACGTGTGGTGAGCCATGAAGTAACACCGACTTACACGCAGGCATAAGTTCGGTTTAGGAAAGAACAAGATGTCTAGACGAAGTGGAAGCCTTTTGGCAAAAGTCACTCATATCCTTCCTTTCTCTTGTGTTGATGGGCCAGGAAATCGTCTAGTCATCTTTCTACAGGGTTGTAACTATCAGTGTTTGAACTGCCACAATCCTCACACGATAAACCATTGTAATCATTGTGGTGAGTGTGTGAGTGAATGTTCAGCAGGCGCATTGAAGTTCGACGAAAACAACAACGTTGTTTGGCTTAAAGAGGAGTGCACCCACTGCGATCATTGTATAGAGATATGTCAGAACCAATCTAATCCAAAAATTACTGACTACTCTGTAGTAACAATGCTCGATTTGATACGCAAACATCGCTTTTTCATCAGTGGTGTTACTGTATCCGGTGGGGAATCTACCTTACAACTTCCTTTCATTATTGAGCTGTTTAAAGGGATAAAACAAGATCCTGAATTACGGCACCTCTCTTGTTTCATCGACAGTAACGGTTCTTTAGCGGTTGCTGGTTGGCAGCGTATTCTACCTTTTCTGGATGGCGCAATGATCGATTTGAAAGCGTGGCAGACGGAGACGCATCAGTGGCTAACTGGGCGTGATAATCATCGTGTATTTAAAACCCTTCAGTACCTTGTTGAGCACGAAAAATTGTACGAGGTCCGCTTACTGCATATTCCCCAAAAAAGTGATTTAGATATAGAAATCGTAGCAATTGGACGTTACTTGAGTACTCTTCCTGAATCGGTGCTTATACGTTTAAATGCCTTTCAGCATCACGGAGTAATGGGGGAGGCGTTAACTTGGGATATGTGCTCTCATCATGATATCGAACGCTTAAAATCAGAGCTTCGATGCTACGTGAGTAACCCTATCACAGTGCCGACAGTACTCACGTAGTACCGTTGTTTATCTATGCTTACGCATCACAGGCATCTAACATGGCGCAAGCGTCGAGTAATTGTTGCTGTAACCATTTTAAAGCGGGATCGTTTAAGCTCGCTTTGTTCCAAACGAGGCTGTAGGCAACTTGCCCGTAATCGAATGGAAGAGCTTGCTCAACCAAACCTTTTGCTTGCATTGCCGCTCTTGCCCAAATCTTGGAGCATGTGAATAAGTAATCCGAGTGCTGACACATCACCGCAGCTGAACCAAAGTCGGCTACACGCATGGCCAAGTTTCGCTTTGAATGCCTTTGGGTGAGATTTTGCTCAAAATAAGGTTGTGACAGATCTTTATCATGAATACCGATGTGTCTTGCACAAAGGTAACTTTCAACAGATAAGGGTTGCTCAGCGAGTGGGTTCGATGCTCTCATTAAGCAAACCATTTCGTCTTTCAAAATGGTTTTCCAGACCAAGTCTTTATTTTGTGTGGGTGGTTGGCTGAGATCGTGAGGAAGCAACAAAAAATCTACTTGACCTCTTGCTAATGCATCGAAGCTCATTTCCTCTTTCGCATGGACATTCAAGTGCGCGTGATTGCTCAGTTGTTGGGACAAGTGCTGTAGAACTGGCGCAAAGAGCTCAAATGAACTTTCACGCATTGCTAATGAAAAACTACCTTGATAGTAAGCCGGATTAAAAGAGCCTTGATGTAATAACCCATTCATACTGGAGAGTATGCCATGGATTGACGGGCCTATATGCAGCGCAAATGCTGTCGGCACTAAGCGAGTGCCATCACGGTAAAAAAGGTCATCCTTTAGCGTTTCGCGCAACTGTCCGAGCGTTTTACTGACGCTCGATGGTGTTACACACAAGCGTTCTGCCGCAAGTGTGACGCTGTGAGTGGTTAACAACATATGTAAAACAGTTAGATGTTTAAGGCTTATACGCGAAAGAGCAATGTAGTCCATAAATAGCATGGTTTCTTATGATTTTTGGCAGTATATCAGCATGAAACAAATTTTTACTATTGTTTATCTCGGAAACACGCCTGTTTCTCTTTGAGCTCAATGCATTTAATGGGTTGCATAAGGGTTGATGGTGCTTATAAGTCTAGAAATTTATCTTAGTTTTGTTGGACTTTAATGCTTTCATTTATTCAATTCTAAAGCTTCTATGTAATTTTAATCAATTTGGAGGAGTTGATTGATTTGTACACGAATTAAACTTGTTCCTTGTTAATTAAAATAGATATTGTTTTGTTGATTGTTTGGTGATTTACTCATGATCCCTCAGTAACAAAGGTATAAATAATTAATGGACGACCCCTTTAGTCGACAAAACCCTTCACCATATGTCTTCTTATTATTGGAGACATGCTCATGCTAGAACTTTTTATGCAACCAGAAGCTTGGGCTATTTTCGCCACTTTGTTTGCGCTTGAAGTTGTCTTAGGCGTTGATAACGTCGTTTTTATCTCTGTCTTATGTGAAAGACTGCCGCTGCACCAACGTAAGCTGGCAAGAAACCTTGGTATTGGTCTTGCTGTTATTGCTCGTATTGGTTTAGTGTTTTCAATCTCTTGGATCATGCAATTGACTCAACCGCTATTTTCTTTGGCGAACCAAGCGTTTACCGGAAGAGACGTCATCATGATTGCGGGTGGTGCATTCCTCTTGGCTAAAAGCCTGAAAGAGTTGTGGAGTTGGTTAAATCACAACGAGTCTGCTCACTCAACTCACGCCCGTACTGGTTTAGCGGTAGTTCTGTTGCAGATTGTTGCCGTGGATGCTGTATTCTCGATGGACTCGGTGATAACCGCCGTTGGTTTAACAAGTGATGTCCCACTTATGGTCGCAGCGATTGTTTCTTCTGCTATCGTGATGGTCATGACAGCAGAAAAAATCAATAACCTGGTGTCGTGTTACCCTGGTTTTAAGACACTTGCTTTGTTATTCCTCGTTTTGTTAGGTGGTTTATTGATGGCAGAAGGCTTCGAAATTCATATCAACAAAGGTTATGTGTACTTTGCGATGGCATTCGGCTTAATTCTGGAACTTTGCCATATCCAGTTAAAAAACAAACAACGCCCGACTATTAAACGTCTTAGTCCGTTGCGAGTTCATCCAACCAGATTAGAAGCTCGTCAATAATAAAAGATATTGCCGCTCATATGAGCGGCATTTTTATATTCGTCATCACCTATTTTTACTCTCTTTTTATTTTGTTGTCGTTTCGACAAAAAATCGCATTTGTTGTGGGGTTGAAGATTTTTTATATAGACCGCCCAACTAATATGAGTGAACGACAATAATGGATAAAATGATCGATGCGTTAGCAACCCATGGCTACTACATCTGGGATGATTTTCTTTCTGAACTAGAAGTGGATCAATTGCGAGACTGCATTCCAAGTAACTGGAAAAAAGCGCGTATTGGTCGTAATGACGATGTGACTCGTATTGAATCAATTCGAAGTGACAAAATTCAATGGTTGTCGCCCAATATGGGGCACGCGGTTACTTCTTACTTAGATAAGATGGAAGAAATACGCCAAGAAGTGAACCGTCACTTGTTTCTGGGACTTTTTGAGTATGAAGCTCACTTTGCCAAGTACGAGGAAGGGGATTTCTACCAAAAGCATCTAGATTGTTTTAAGGGCAATGAAAACCGTCGATTGACAACCGTTTTTTACATGAACGAATCTTGGACGGAAAAGGATGCAGGTGAATTGGTGGTTTACGATCTAAATGATAATAAGATAGCAACCATCCCTCCTCAATCAGGACGCTTACTTTTATTCTTATCTGAGCAATTCCCGCATGAGGTTTTACCGACCAACGCAGAGCGGTTCAGCATTGCAGGTTGGTTCAGAATCAATGGTGTGCGAGACAATGTACTTGATATTGCAAAATGATTGGTTTGCAACCTGTACAAAATCAGCAAAGGGCGTAGATACGCCCTTTATCGATTAAACATTAGTTGATAGCTCGTAACACTCGGTCATGTTTCGCTCTAGCACTGCATAGACGTCAGAACAAAGTTCTTGATTAGCGACTTGCTCGCCCATAATCGCGGCGATTTGTGCTTGAGCCATTCGTCCTCGGTAGGGACGGTCCTGAGACAGAGCTTGAAAAACATCGGCAACCGCGACAATACGTGATGGTACATCGAGTTCGTCTCCTGTTTTATGATAAGGATAGCCAGAACCGTCCAAACGCTCGTGATGATTAGAGGCCCACTCCGCTATTTTAGCGTTGGGAAACACTTTGTGTAATGCGAGCTGAGTATCAATTGTATGGCGTTTAATACGCGTATACTCTTGTTTATTAAGAGAGCCTTCTTTATGAAGAATCTCATCTGGTGTTTTTAACTTTCCGATATCATGCACCAACCCAGCAATAAATAACATCTCTTGGTCGTGCTCACAGAACCCAAGCTTGATGGCTAGATACCGAGATAACTCCGCCACTTTTTGCGAATGTTGATAAGTAAATGGGCTTTTTGCGTCAACAATTCGAGCGATAAACATGCCCAAACTATTCATATCTTGGATGGTGAGCTGTTTTTGAAGCCAATCAATGCTTTTAAAGTTTAATCCGATGGTTTCTATATTTTCAGACTCCATCGCGAACCAAAATGCGTCGGTCATAACGAGCTTAACCATTGCCTTAGCCATGTCTGGATTAAACAAAGTTCCAGCGTTTGCCATGATGCATTCTGCAATTAGTTCTTCATGAAGTGTGACAATGTCACAGTGGCAGTTCATGACGTATTTGGAACGCATAAAATCGAGACGATCGGCTAAATAGAGTAGGGCAGCGACCTCTTTTTCAAAAGGCGGTAAATCAAGATATTTTAGTTCACTCCAATGTGTATGGTGGTAAAGAACAGGTGTCGCAAACTGACGCAACAAACGACACTGCTTGAGGCTTCGGTATCCTCTTAAGCAATGTGTTTTTACATCTTGTGGCACCAACTCCTCAAGTAACATTTTATGTTCTTGTGTTTCGGAGACCCCACAATCGTGGATCATCCCTGCGAAGTAGCAAAACTCCGCTTTTTCTGGTTCCCAGTTCATGACCCGAGCACATTGGTAAGCGATGTAAGCGACACGATGGCTATGGTGCGTATCATCAACACCGACATAGTCGAGTGCTCGAGCAACCCAGATAAGTGCTTGTTTCAGATCGACTTCAAAGCCCATGTCCGTATGGGAATGGCAAGAATGATTCATGGTTTATACCGACATTGCTAATTAGCCCACGCTAAACCCAAATCAGAAGGTGATAGGAAAGATTGGGTACGACAGCGAATAGACCCCAAAAAGGTGGGCGTTTAGACATAGTTTTGATTATGGGCGGGATAATAATCCTAGTTGCATAATAATATCACCTGAAGCTCATGGTTAAGAGTCAGATATTTGAACTAAGTATAAGTTTTGAAAGATTATTGTTGCTCTTGTTGACTTATTTGAAAACGACAATAAATCATGATGTAACGCATTCTTATTTTTATTTTTGTAAATCGTGTTCGGGCTCAACCAGAGACACACGGTATTGATGTGTGATTAACAGAATTTATATTGTTGTTCTTGAAGGCAAAAAATAAGAAGACTTCTTCGAGGCTTGCTCTGTAACTAACAGAGTATTAGGTAAAGCAGCTTGTTAACAACATGACAATAGAGCGTCGTTGAAAATATTTTCTCTGTAGCTCATGTTGTTGAGGAAAGATAATAAAATGGTACGGCTTCCCAGCGATGTTAGCCTTTTTGGTGAGATAAGTTTATTGAAAATGTGTGATTGCAAAGTAAGCATAGGTGGTAAAAGTAGCTAGAATGATAGCTCTAAATGAAAAGGATTTCGTATGTTGAAGCATCGTTTATATCGGACTTACACCGCAGGGTTAAAAATAGCAGCCCTTATCCTTCCTATGCCGAGACCAACCTTGTTTTCCGGCCCTGGTTCGATGAATGAGCTATTAGAATCGATGGCCGAGCTGGGATTTAAACGCGTTTTGTTAGTAACCGACGAAGGGTTAGTCCAAGTCGGTATTGTAGATAAGGTGCTTGAGGCAGCAGCACAACTCGATTTACAGTTAGATGTTTTCTCGCAAGTTAAGCCCGATCCTACCTATGATCAGGTTGAGAGCGGTCTAGAGGCTTATCATCGTTTTCATTGTGAGGGCATATTAGCTTTGGGTGGCGGCTCTGCAATGGATTGTGCAAAAGTTATTGCTGCGAAAGTTACCAATAAACGGCCAATAAAAAAATTAGCTGGACTATTGAAGGTATGGCGAATGCCAGCACCGCTTTTTGCTATTCCAACAACGGCTGGAACCGGAAGTGAAGTTACTATCGCTGCGGTCGTGTCAGATCCCTCCTCACACATTAAAACCCCTTTAATGGATCCAAAGTTGGTGCCACTAATGGCAGCTTTAGATGCGAATTTAATGATTGGTTTACCTCCTAAGATCACGGCTGATACTGGCGTTGATGCATTAACCCACGCTATTGAGGCCTATGTATCGAAAAACGCTACTCAAGAAACGATGGCTTATTCGGTTGCCGCTATTAAACTCATTTTTAAATATCTTCCTAGGGCTGTGATGCTAGGGGATGATGTCGAAGCTCGTCATAAAATGGCTATGGCATCCTATTACGCGGGTTTAGCATTTACCAAAGCGAGTTTGGGTTATGTTCATGCCTTTGCTCACACATTCGGTGCGAGATATGGAATACCTCATGGTATGGCAAACGGATTAGCCTTGTTGCCTGTGCTGCGCTTTTCATTATCAGAGATTGAGCCTCAACTAAGAAAGCTCGATGAGTTGACGGCCGAGGGGCAGTTAGGTAACGCAAGTGCTCAGCATTTTTTGGCGAATCTGGAGTCCTTGTTTTCAACTATTGATATTGAGCAAACCAGTGCGCTCATTCAACGTGAAGATGCTGATGCGCTTGTTGATTTAATTCTGAAAGAGGCGCACTGGAATTACCCTGTTCCCAAGTTCATGAACAGGGAAGAATGCACACAGTTATTGTTAAATATCAGTAAGGTGTAAATTATAGTTTACATGTGTGGTTTTTTATCCTTACACTTTGCTTGATCTTCTGCTAAAGATCCTACAATATCGACGGCAATACAAATATGGTGTTGGTTTCGGTCCGCCGTTGCCCGATCTAATACTGATAATTTCTAATAAAGTGTAAAGATTAATATACAATGAGTCGTTCTAAAGTATTCGGTAGTACGCTAATTATTGCGGGCACTACAATAGGCGCTGGTATGCTAGCGCTTCCACTTGCCTCTGCCGGCATTGGTTTTTCAACTTCTATTATCATCATGCTAGGTTTATGGGCTCTGATGGCTTTCACTGCCTTGCTTATGCTTGAGCTTCATCAACATGCGGAGAGTAGTGCTACACTTCATACTTTGGCGAAACAGATCCTAGGTCAAAAAGGCAAGTGGGTGGCAAGTTTTGCGATGTTGTTTCTTTTCTACTCATTATGTGCAGCGTATATCGCTGGCGGTGGTGCTCAGTTCGGAGACCGCCTTGCACAATGGTTTGACCTCGATATTTCAGGGCCTACATCAACGATAATCTTTACCTTGATTGTGACTTTAGTTGTGACAGTGGGTACCGGTACGGTCGATAAAGTAAACCGAGTTCTGTTCGCGATGAAGCTCATTGCGATGGTTGCGGTGCTTTCTTTTCTTGCTCCAAACGTTACGGAATCTTACTTGTTAAGTATGCCAATCGAACAAGGCCTTGTTGTAGCGGCGATTCCGGTGATCTTTACTTCGTTTGGTTTCCACGGAAGTATACCTGCAATTGTGAATTACTTAGACGGTGACACTTCTTCTTTACGCAAAGCCGTTATTATTGGTTCGACGATTCCACTCGTTATTTATATCTTTTGGCAAATCGTGACGTTGGGTGTGGTTAGCCAAAGTACGCTTGTTGAGAACGGAGGGTTGAGCGCACTGATTGGTCAACTATCTCAGACAGTACACCAATCAAATTTGGGTAGCATTGTTGGTGTGTTTGCTGACTTGGCATTGTTGACATCGTTCCTTGGCGTGAGTTTGGGTCTATTCGAATTTTTGGGTGATACCATCAAAGGAAGTAACGATAAGCCTAATCGTTTGATTGCGGCACTAGTGACGTTTACTCCACCGCTAGGCTTCGCACTTTTCTATCCTCAAGGCTTTATTATGGCTTTGGGCTATGCAGCGATTGCCTTAGCGATTTTAGCCATCTTTTTGCCTTTGGTTATGGTGATCAAGGTTCGTAAATCGGATGATTTTACTGGGGAGTACCGCGTCGCTGGTGGTCAAGGTGCGCTAGTGATAACGGGCATCGCTGGCACTGGCATCGTATTCGCTCAGGTGTTAATTACGCTGGGTGTGCTTCCTGCTCTAGGCTAGTTGTTTAGAACGTTCTTTGAATAACCTTTAGTTACTGAATCCATCGTAATCAATCTGTATTGTTAGGCCAACGAGTTTCGCTCGTTGGCTTTTTTAATCTGGATCAAATTACCGTAAGATATCCGGTGAAAAAATTGGTAGAAATGTGCTTTTATTTCGTACACTTAAGTTGTGGTATATCGATAATTTAAGTGGAGAAAACCGCTCAAAATACCATTGAATTTGCAACACAATGAGCTTTTCTTGTTTCTCTGCTTTGGTGTGGAGGTGAAGCATGGCGCACCGGAGTTTTTACCCGTTTGCAAAACCGCTTAACGAGCAACTGCAAACGCTAAAAGGCAGGATGCAGGCGCACTTGCCATGTATTGATAGGGTGTCATTTGCAAAATATCACCCAGACCAAGATGTGCTCAAATCATTTGCAGAAAGTGAGTTTGACACTTGGTGTTTAGCCCATCACGAATCAGCATTCCGTAAACTCCACCACCTCAATATTGCCTCTAAAAACGCGGTTCCTCGTATCGTCGAAGACCTTCATGATATTAATCACTGTCCTCGGGTTCAAATTTTACTCAAACACGGATATCAGTCGTCGGCTGCTATTCCTTGTTATGACAATAAAGCTTTTACTGGTTTTGTATTTTTGAACTCCACTCAACGTGATGCGTTTAGTTTAGAAGCGCTGAATGGTCTTAAACCTTATTTCGAAATGATTCGATTTGCGGTTGAATCAGAGACTCAAGTAGTCAATGCGATAGAAACGCTAGCGAACCGAATGCAATGTATGATGCCAGGCTATTCACCTGAGTATTACGCGCATACCAAACGCATGAAGTACTACAGTCAAATTATCGCAACGCAGTTAGCGGATCGTTATCACCTGAATGACGAAATGGTCGAAGATATTGGTATTTTTGCTCAGTTCCATGCGCTCGGTGATAGTCAGCTGCCAGTTGAAATTGCTAGCCGCCGAACAAATTACTCTCAAGAACAAGAGGCGATATTGATTCAACATATTGAGCGTTGTATCGATTCAGCGGATGACATAGTTGCCCGTATCGGAAATCCGGTTCACCCGAGTGTGACTTTGTTTTTGCAGATGATTATTTATCAGTACGAAAATTTAAATGGCACTGGTTATCCGTATGGTTTAACCAGTGACGATATACCAATCGCCGCGCAAATTACGGCTGTCGCGAATGCCTTTGATTTTATGACGACGCACCATCCGTACAGACAAGCGTGGTCCATCCCATACGCATTGTTAGAACTTGAAAAATGGGTATATCAGGGATGGTTATCTCGAGAATGTGTTGATGCTCTGCGAGAGCATCAAGGTTATATAAAGCAAATCATCCACAAATATCCCGAGCACTATACAGTCTTGGGGTTAATGTGAAGAGCAGTAACAAAGTTGAAATGTTGACGAGGAGGAATATTTAAACAATACTGTTTTTATATACAGTAATAAGTTTGGAGGTGAAGTATGTTGTGGGAAACCCTTGAAAGAGTAAACCGCTTACGCCAACAAGCACTTGCAAATCCTGAGTTTGTTGAGTCAGCAAAAGAGCACGAACAAGCACTTCAGGAGCAAGAATACCATTATCAAACTAAGAAAAAGCGTTCAGCCAAAGACAAACAAGGTAAAAAGTCGCTGGCCGATATCTATAAAGAAGTAGAGTTTGGCGCTGACGCTCGTCATTAATGTATTCACTGCGGCATTTTTCATTTCTTCATACGCTGCAGTATTCGTTCAAATTTATTCGAGAGCAGTGTGAGACCGCTGCTCTCGTTGAACTGCCTATAATTTACTAATGAAGTTCAGCAGAGCAAATTATCGCTAACACTTAGCAATTCTCTCAATGATCTTGTTGATGTAATGATAATGACAACGGTTTGCATTTGTATCTTTGTTGTTATATAAAACCTCCCTTATTAATCGTTCTGTTGAATAAGAACGGCAAACGTGATCAACGAATGAGAGCTTTGAATAACTGTTATTCGTAAATGGCTATTAGGTGAAGTAGGGATGTTGGAAGCTAAAGCACTCCAGTTTGAGATTGAAGGCAAGTCATTGCTTAAAGCGTTTGATGTGACATTTGAACCTGGAAAAACATACGCTCTTGTTGGGCATAATGGTTCAGGAAAATCCACATTGTTAAAGTTGCTGGCACAGCAACAGCAATACACAGCTGGTGACGTGGTTCTGCATGGAACGAGCATTAACGATCTCTCAGCGAAAAAATTCGCCCAACACATTGCCTACTTGCCTCAGCATCTTCCGGTGACCGACAGTATTTTAGGTCGAGATTTAGTCGGTTTTGGTCGTTATCCATGGCATGGTTTACTTGGACGTTTGAGTAAGAAAGATCACGACATTGTTGAAGAAGCAATGGCGATGACAGGCACACTAAAATACGCAGATCGCTTAGTGGACACGTTATCAGGAGGAGAGCGTCAACGTGTGTGGCTAGCTATGCTGTTAGCCCAAAAAACCGAGTATTTGCTTCTTGATGAGCCTTTGTCTGCGCTAGATATCAGCCATCAAGTAGATATGTTGAAGCTTATCTCTAAACTCAGTCAAGAACTGGGTTTGGGCGTCATTATCGTATTGCACGACATCAACTTGGCTGCACGATTTTGCGACTACATCGTTGCATTACATCAAGGTGATTTGATTGCACAAGGCAATGTTGAACAGGTGTTTACTGAACCTAAGTTGAGGGACATATATGGGATAGAGATGATGATCTCTGACCACCCTGCGGGTTATCCGGTGGCGATGCCAAGCTAAAGGTTGGAATAATGAGCAGTACAAACACTCGACTTAAACATTTCTCTTTCGCTCTCTCACTTAGTGCGCTTTTGGTCAGTTCTTTTCAAGCACTAGCTGACGCATCACCTCGGGTGATGTCGGTTGATTGGACACAAACTGAAACGATGTTGGCTTTAGGGGTCGTACCTGTAGGCGTTGCTCAAGGGCAAGATTACGATGCTTGGGTAAAATCGCCACCGTTACCACCTCAAACGAAGGATGTAGGGTTAAGAACTCAACCCAATATAGAGCGCATTTACGAGCTCAGACCTGATCGTATTTTTATTGCCCCGTACTTCTCCTCAATGAAGCATCGCTTAGTTGATATCGCCCCGGTTACCACCATTGACTTATATGAAAGCGGGATTACGGATTGGTCGGTACTTACCAGTTTCACTCGGAGGTTTGGTGAAGAGCTGGGAAGAGAGGCGGAAGCAGAGGCGCTTATCCAACAATATGAAAAACGTTTCTCTTTATTAAAACAGCGTATAAATAAAGGCCAGCCGCCACTTCTAATGATTCAGTTTATGGATACAAAGCACGTACGTGTTTTTGGTCAAAATAGTCTTTACTCCCAGGCTATCGAAAAGATTGGGCTGAGTAATGCATGGAATGAAAAGACGAATAGCTGGGGCTTCAGCCTAGTTGGCATCGACAAGTTAGCTGGCATAAAAGCTCAAATCGTTATCGTAGAGCCATTACCTTACGGTGGAGCGGAGCAGCTCTCTCAAGACCCATTTTGGCAATATGTTGTTCAACAATCTGGTGAAAAGGTCATGCAAGTCGCGCCCGTTTGGAGTTTTGGTTCTATGCCTTCAGCCCTCCGTTTCGCAGAGTTAGTTACGGCGAGTAAGGTCGAGGAGTTAACACAATGAAAACGATGCCTTTAAGCTTTGTGGTGTTACTTTCGGCATTTACCTTTTCTATTGGTGCTTTCCAATTGTACCAAGTAAGCTCATTTTCGTTAGCTCTAAGCAGTTTATGGGAGCCTAACTTTCAATCTATCGATTCTGTTTTACTTCACTTTAGCTGGTGGCCTCGAGTCTTCACCACGATTATATCTGGTGCTGGATTAGCGGTTGCTGGGGTATTGATGCAGCAAGTGCTGCGTAACCCTCTCGCTTCACCCACGACACTTGGTGTGGCGAGCGGTTCAAGTTTTGCTTTGATGTTAGCTACGCTATTCGCACCTTGGATGTTGGATATCGCGCCTAATTTGGTTGCTCTCATCGGCGGTGTGATATCGATGGGGTTGGTGATGCTGTTGTCATGGCGACGAGCGTTATCTCCAACGGTTGTCGTCGTTTCTGGGTTAGTGATAAACCTGTACTTTGCATCATTAAGTACGGTTATTCTGATGATGAATACCGAAAAGCTGAATGGGTTAATGATATGGGGAGCCGGTTCGCTTGTTCAGAGTGGATGGGGAGATTTCTCGTATCTTGCCCCTCGAATCGCACTTGCTACGATCATTGCATTTGTGATTGCAAAGCCGTTAAGTCTGTTGGAACTCTCCGAGCAAGGTGCCAAGAGTTTAGGTGTCTCGTTAGCTAAGTTGCGTTTTGTCTGTCTTGGGCTTGCGGTGTTAATCACTTCTTGGGTGGTTTCTGCGGTAGGAATCATCGGTTTCATCGGGTTAGCGGCGCCAGCGATTACTCGATTGATAGGTATCAATAAAATCCAGCATAAGCTTTGGGTATCAATGCTGATTGGTGCCATGTTATTGACTTTAACCGATTTGGTTATTCAGCAACTGCCAGGGCTAATGGCGAGTTTTATACCAACGGGAGCTGCAACCGCTGCACTGGGCGCTCCGCTACTGTTATGGCTGTTACCTCGCTTATCACAAAAGACGCAGGGCCATACTCAAACAGTGTTAACTCGACACCGTCAACATGTTTACAAGCTAAACCCTAAAGCGATCTCATTGGCGTTGATCGGCACGTTAATTTCTGTTGTTCTTTTTGCCACGGTTGCTGTGCAAAATGAAGGGTGGGCAAACTTATTTGCTAGCCAAAATTGGATTTTTTTGGAGTGGCGCGCACCTAGATTATTTGCAGCAGCAATTGCGGGGGCAATGTTAGCGATTGCTGGAACCATGATTCAACGCCTAAGTGGAAACCCAATGGCAAGTCCTGAAGTGATCGGTATCAGTTCAGGGACAGCAATGGGATTGATCATCGCGATGTTTACTGGGTTTGGTTCGTCAATTTTCACTCTTTCTCTAGGCGGGCTCGTAGGTGCATTAGCGACGGTATCAGTCATTGTGCTGCTAAACCGTAAGTCAGGCTTTCAGCCGGAGCGTATTTTGTTGACTGGTATTGCGATTACCGCACTGATGAATGCAATACAGAGCTTTATTCTAGCCACTGGTGACCCAAGAAGTTATCAAGCATTAGCTTGGTTGTCTGGGTCTACCTACTATGTCTCGGTTGAAACGTTACTCCCATTGTCTTTATCTGCGCTTGTCTTTATAGGGTTGAGTTTTCTCTGCGTAAGATGGCTAGATATTCTTCCTGTCGGTGCCGCTTCCTCTAAAGCACTTGGAGTTCGAGTTGATCGCTCACGCGCAATACTGCTTCTTTTAGTTGCTTGTCTCACGGTCAGTGCGACATTGGTTGTTGGTCCGATTAGCTTTGTTGGGTTGTTGGCTCCGCATTTAGCTCGCTTATTTGGTTTTAACAAAGCGTCACAACACATGTTATGCGCCGCGATACTGGGGGCAGGGGTGATGTTGTTGGCTGATTGGTTGGGACGACAGGTCCTTTACCCGCAAGAAATACCAACAGGGCTTATGGCGTCTCTCATTGGCGGTTTGTATTTAATGTGGGGTTTACGCCGCTTATAGAGATGAGCTAAGCCTCAACCAAGAAAGTACTTATACAAATAAGCACTCGTAGTGGCATTCGTAACCTATGCGAGTGCTTTATGCAAAACCTCTGGTTTGTCTTTTACGGAAACAACTGGCGATGCCGTAACTCGCTTTTCTTTCAGCGACCGCTGAAGTCATGAAGGGTTGGTTTGGCTGCCGACAAAAAGGAGAAGAATATGACTCGGCAGTTTATGCTGACACCAACGTCGATGGCGGTTGTATTAGCTTTATCAACGCCAAATGTCTTGGCTCAGGAAGATGAAAATATAGTTGTGATTGGACAGCAGCAAGACAGTGCAGTTGGTCCAGATTTTAGTTATCTCGGAGCGAAGAGTCGGGCAGCGACGAAAACTGATATTGCCATCAATGAAACCCCAAGAGCGGTATCTGTTGTTACGCGAGAACAAATGGATGATCGTGCCTCTATTAGCATTTCTGACGCGCTACAGTACACACCAAGTATTCAAACTAATTATTTCGGCGAAGATAACAAGCAAGATTGGTTTATTATTCGTGGTTTTAAACAGGCGAACAGCGGGCTGTATCAAGATGGTACCCGTTTATATTCTTCTGGTTTTTATAGTTGGCAAATAGATCCGTTTGCTTTGGAAAGGGTTGAAGTTTTACGTGGTGCAGCGTCTGTTCTTTATGGGCAAAACCCTCCTGGTGGGGTCATCAATGTTGTCAGTAAGCGACCTCAATTTGATGGGGGGTCAGGACTTGTATCTTTGGAGTACGGTTCTGAAGACCGTAAACAACTTTCTCTTGACGTAAACTCTGAGGTGAGTGAGCAGCTAGCTTTCCGCTTTCAAGGGTTAGCGAGAAAAAATGGGACGAGAATTAGTGGGGTAGAAGCAGAGCGCATTCTTCTCTCTCCATCGATGACGTACAAATTTAATGAGGCGTCTGAAATTACCTTTCTAACGAGCTATCAAAAAGACGACTCAGATCCTTATCTGCAATTTTTGCCAGTTGAAGGAACGTTAACGCCAAACAAAAATGGAAAGATCAGTGATAGTTTAGCGATAGGCAATCCTAACTGGGAGACGTTTGAGCGTGAGCAGGTGTCTTTAGGCTATGAGTTTTCTCATGCATTTAATGATACCACTTCATTTGTTCAAGCAGCTCGTTACAGCGAAATGGATGTTAAGCTAAGACAAATGTATTCGTACGTTTACTCGGCTGATGTGCCTGCGTTGGGGCCGGTTTTGGACCCATCAAATGAACGCAAAACCATACTTCGGGGTGCTTCAACAGAAGATGGGTCATCTGATGCTTTTAATATCGATAATCGTTTGATGCACCAAGTAAATTGGCGAAGTGTTGAGCATAACTTGATGTTGGGCATAGATTTTCAAATGATCAGTATCGATGGTAAAGATTTTGCCAATGACCCTATCGTTGCTAATGGTAATGCATTATTAAACACACCAATGGGAGCTTTGCCCGATCCTAGGTTTAATGTATTTAATCCTACTTATTCGGATAACATAATGTTACTCGAGCCGAATACGCTACAACCATTGAGCGAAACCGATAAACAAAGAACGAAAATCGATAATCAGCAGCTCGGCGTCTACTTTCAAGATCATATGCTGATCAACGATAAATGGGCGATGTTATTGGGCGCACGTTACGACGATACAAGTAATGAAGTACATAATGTTACCACGGGTGCTCGCACGAAAGTCGATCATGGAGAGTGGACGTTTAGCGTGGGAACGGCTTATATTTCTGATTCTGGCTTCACGCCATACTTTAGTTACTCTCAGTACTTTGATCCAATTATTCAAGAAGACAGCAATGGTAAGCCAGCGAAGCCTGAAAGCGGTGATCAATTTGAAATCGGTATGAAATACCAACCTGATTCATTTGATGGTTATTTCAATATTGCAACGTATCGGGCAACAAAAGAAAACTTGGCTCGTATCTACTTGAGTGAATTAACGCAAATAGGAAAAATAGAAAATAACGGCGTTGAGTTTGAAGCTGTAGCTAATGTGACACCATCCTTAACATTGATCGGGAACATTGCGTACGTTGATGCAGAGATAAAAGAAGACATCAATAAGGCATGGGTTGGCAAAACACCTTCCCAAGTGGCGAATACCGTATCATCAGCTTGGGCACATTATCGTTTCTTTGATGGACCTCTTGATGGCTTTGCTGTTGGCTTAGGCGCGCGCTATACAGGTGAGTCATACGGAGACAATGAAGAGAGACTAAAAGTACCAAGTTATTTCTTAATGGATGCGACGGTCAGTTATCGAATCGGCGATTACAAGTTACAAGTCGCAGCTAAAAACATCGCGGATAAAAAGTACATAGCGACATGTGATGGCTTTTGTTGGTATGGCGACCGACAAAATGTTATTGCAAGTTTAACTTACGACTGGTGAGTTAACGTATAAATAAACACCCCTAACTTTAGGGGTGTTTATTTAGAAATCGGCTTTACGGACAAAGTGCGGGTTTTTGTACTTTTTCTGCGGACCAAACGATGATACGACAAGTTTGTTCCATAATGTTTTGTCAAACTCACCCTTTGGAATCGAAGGGTAGAGGGTTTCCTCTTCTTCTCTTGCAAAGTTCATATATTGTTTCTTTTTAATTTGATTGTACTTTTTGGCGATCTGGTTATGTTTTCTTACCCACTCCAGCTTGTAATTGTGGAGCACTTTTTCACCATCTTCGAGACTCATCCGAGATAGGAACAGTCGCTTGTATGAGACCTTTCTGTCCAGCATTGTGCGCATAACGGTTTGGATATATTTACCGTGATGCGTAATGGTAATGTCGTTTTCATCAATAGGAGTGACACACCAGCCTTTAGGTAAAAAGTCTGGCTTCTTAAATTGCTTATTACGCTCCATTAGCGCCTGATGTAAAACTAAATCAGAGGTGCCGCGGAACGTCTTTTGCCATTTACCGATACGAATTTGAATCGAACCAGGCAAGCGATAGATGTTAGTAAACTTATCTTTGTCCATGGACTTGTGTCATGAGATTAATGTGCATAATTAGAAAGCGGAATTCAGCCCAATGCCACAGGCAGTAGACTTAAGTACCGTACGATTTTACAACGACCTTGCGTGATATAGCGAGGGGTTATGTCAATAATAGGTAAGAAATAGAAAATTAGTTCACATTATGAAGAAATTGGAAGCTAACAAGGCTAAATTTTGAAGTTACACCAATTATGCCCATGCCGACTAAATAAAAAGAAGGCACGGGCATAAAATCACACCGCTTCTTCGAGTTGCTTGGTGTCTTCTTCAATCTGTTGTAGGTGTCGGTTTGCTTGCTGTAACTGATACATTTGAGCATAACGACCATTTTGCGTTAAGAGTGCTTTGTGTGTACCTTTCTCGACCAACTCCCCATGATGAAGAACAATGATTTGGTCTGCATCTAGGATAGTTGACAGCCGATGAGCAATAACAACGAGCGTCATGTCTTGTCTGAGTACCGCCAAGCTCTTTTGGATTAAAGCCTCTGTTCCTGAGTCAATATTTGCGGTTGCTTCATCTAATATCAATATCTTAGGTTTTACCACAAGCACACGTGCTAACGCCAAAAGCTGTTTCTGACCCGCAGATAAATTAGTTTCGCCTTGACCTAACTGCGTGTCTAGCCCGTTAGGGTAACGATGAATTTGTTCTGCCAAACCTACCTTGTCTAACGCATCCCATATTTGATTGTCATCAACCGCCCGACTGAGAGAGATGTTTTCTCTGACTGAAGCAGGGAGAATATGTGGATCTTGTTGAACCATTGCCACATCTTTGCGAAGTACGTCTTTCCCTAATGTCTGAAGTGGACGACCATCTATGAGCAGTTCACCACATTGCGTTGGATAAAAGCCCATTAAAAGTGACGCTAAGGTGCTTTTACCGCTTCCTGTATGCCCGACAAGCGCGATAAAGTCTTGGTGGTTGGCCTTCAACGAAATGTCTTTTAGGACGTCCTGTTTACCATCGTAGCTAAATGTGAGGTCTTTAAGTTCGATAGCACCTGACCTTAATGGTTGATGATCGCCCCCGTAAGTTTGTTCTTTCGCATCAATCAATTCAAAAACACGTTCGCTTGATACTAACGCCTGCTGAAGTAGAGCAAGTTGCTGAGTCATCTCAATTAGTGGTTCAGTAACTCGCGCAAGATAACTGATAAATGCATACAGTACCCCCACACCGATCAACTCAATACCATTAAAACCAAAGATCGCAACCAAGCAAAGCAACGCAAGACCAGCGAGCAAATCCATTAAGGGTCTTAGCAGATAGCCGTTTAGCCGAATCACTCGTTTAGATGCCACCAGATGCTCTGCGGTTAGCTCGTTGAACTGTTTATTAAAACGCTCTTCTTGTTGCATTAATTGAATGACACTCATCCCTTGAATGGATTCACTCAGATTCGCATTTATATCAGTCAATAGGTCACGCATCTTTCGGTAGCTTTCTGTACTTAGCTGCTTAAACAAGTACATAAAGCCGATGACGATCGGCAGCAATACAAGCACAACGAGTGTGAGCTTCCAACTCATGAAAAACATAACGCCAAGCATTACGACAATCATGACCACGTTTTTCACCACGGTCGCGATCAAAAGCTCATAAAATTGCTGTAAAGATTCCGTATCGTTGGTGATTCGCGACACCAATTTTCCAGCAGGCGTGTAATCAAACGCAGATAACGGCTGCTTAATCACGCCAGAAAATACTTGCTTACGAATCGCTTTGATCGTGTTAGCCGCGACAATGCTAAATTGCAATGACTGAAAATACTGGAATGTTGCCGATACGATCTGAAGAGCGATATAACCTACTGCTAGCGAAATCAGAACATTTTGTGAATAGTCACCTTTAGCGATGTGCTCATCAATGAAATATTGAATCAACCAAGGGCCGCCGGCGCTAGCTAACGCTGCAATAAACAGCAAGGCGAGTCCTTTAATCATTGGCTTTGGTTGAGATAATGGGTAAGACATTAACCGTTTAAACGTGCTGGTCTGGTTCATTCATTATTCCTCCATCGCCTGTTCTAGTTTTTGGTACTCGAACATTTCGGCGTACCATCCCTGATGCGCTAATAAAGCGCTATGTTGCCCACGTTCAGTAATGTGGCCGTGATTCAAGACAATGATCTCGTCTGCTGCTTCCAATGCGGTGAGGCGGTGTGCAATAACGATTAGGGCTTGATCACGGTAGTGTGTTTCCAAATTCTTAAGGATTTGATGTTCGGTCCGTCCATCAACAGCGGAAAGTGCATCGTCCAAAACCAACACTTGGGCATTCAGCAGCATAGCGCGTGCTATCGCAATACGTTGTTTTTGCCCGCCGGAGAGTGTAATGCCTTTTTCACCAACTTCTGTTTGGTAGCCTTCAGGAAACTTCTCAATATCGTCATGTATACAGGCTAACTTTGCTGCTCTATAGACTTCTTCTTTCTCTGCATTAGGGTTGCCTAAGGCAATATTGTCGAAGATAGATTTGGAGAATAGAAACGGACTTTGGTTAACGACAGCAAAACGGTTGCGCCACTGTGGAAGTAGGGCATCCTTGATCTCGACATCACCGAATTTAATTGAGCCGTTTTCTAAATCATGTTGACGCAAAAGTAGTGTTAACAGGGTCGATTTTCCGCTTCCTACCGGCCCTGCAACTCCCAACATTTTTCCGGGTTCCAGTTCGATGTTTACTTCCGTCAAAGCGGGCGGTAAATCACTAGACCAATGGAAATCGTCGATATCAATTTTCAACGGAAGTGGTTTATTTTCTATTGGCTTATTGCCACTGATAATTGCTGGCTTTTCATCAAAGATCTCTTGTAATCGGTTCCATGCAGCAGAGCCTCTTTCTAAAATGTTAAATAGGAATGCGAATGCCAGCATCGGCCATATCATCAACCCTAAATACATCGTAAATGCGGTCAGATCACCAAGCGTGATCTCACCTTTATCAACAAGGTAAGCACCAGCAGCGACACTAAGAAGGAAAGAAAGACCGATGGTTAACTGAATTGCCGGGTCAAATCTAGCATCGACTCTTGCGACAGCGATGTTCTTTTCGCCAGTATCATCCACAACCTCTTCAAAACGTTGCTGCTCTTGGTTTTCTAATCCGAAAGCACGCAGCATTCGCACGCCATTAAGTGACTCTTGTGTCATGTCTGACATGGTAGAAAAGGCTTCCTGAGCGACACGAAAGCGTTGATGTAGGATACGCACAATAAAGAAGATGATGATGGCAAGAAATGGCATTGGAAGAAGCGCCATTACGGTGAGCTTCCAGCTTACTTGCGTTACCATAATGATTAAAACCGCAATACCAGTGATCAAAGAGTCTGCGGCGGTTAAAACCCCTTCGCCGGCAGTCATAACGATATTACGCACATCATTAGTGCTACGAGCCATCAGATCCCCCGTCTTGTAACGTTCAAAAAAACGAGGTGGCTGTGTCGATAAATGCCTATATAGACGGTTACGTAGAATGGTCCCGAGCTCCCAGCTTGCGCCGAAAAGCCAAATTCGCCATAAGATGCGACACCCATAAATAGTAAAGATCAGTACAGTTAACCCTGAGAGCCATAGAATCAGCGTATTTGTATCTAAAGTGTTGTCTACGACGCCATCAACTATGATGCCAACTGCTTTGGGCGGAACAAGCTGTAGTGCTGATATCACAGCGAAAAGCAGAATGGATCCGACATAGTGCCTCCACTTTTGTTGGAAATACCAACGTAGCTGCCAGAATATTCTCATTACGCCTCCCGCTTTAAATTATTGAATTTGTTATAGAACTATTATTGAGCGAAATGATGAGTTTACAAGCACAAGTTATAGGCGGGTTTAAAAACGATAGATTGTTTCAATTATAGCCATGTGTCGGCGCAAATTACTGGTTTTATCTCTATGAGCTAACTGTGCGACGACATTATGTGAAATAGTTGTTAATGGTGGTTTTGGAGCCATTACCTTGCAATAACGATGAAGACACCAAAAGTAAAAGTGTTACTGCCACTCTCTATGGGAATTAGCAATCGTCAGTTTGTATTTTGTATTTCACTTGGCCACCAGGAGTTTCTGGGTAGTAAACTTCGACATAACACATATGTTCTGGACCAACAGGCTTGTTTGCAAAACCAATAAGGAAGTAGGGCTCGTCTGGACTGTCTACCCCGTACCAAGTGTTAATAGTGAGTTGTGGATCAAAGCCTGCTAGCTCTTTTGCTGGAATAACATTTTTGATAAATCCAAAGTAACCAATTAGGTCGTTATGGCCGTCATTATCTAGATCAATGTTATATTTTATGCCGCCATCTACTGTCTCTTGAGATTGAATCACTGCTTTGGTGTAGACAAAGTTGTTGGCGGTCATGAGTGCTTCTCTGGCTCCATATAGAACCGCTACTCTGGCATCTTTTTGTAAGTCAAGAAATTTAGGAAATGCAACGACGCTTACAATACCAAGAATGATGATGCACACAATGAGTTCAATAAGAGTAAATCCTTGAGAGCGACGCACAGCCTTTCTCCATGTTTTAGAAACGAATAGGCGGCTATTCTGATATAGAAACTTTCAGGTCAAGTATTAAAAAAGAATGATAGTAAGAGATCGGGATTGCAAATCTCAAATATAAAACAAGTTGCTTATTTTCGAGATGAGGAGTGATTTTGATAAAAACCAAGGAATGAACTCGAGAGGATAAAATCCTCCCGAGTAAAGCGACTAAGATTCGTGTGTCAGATCACTGCTGTTACGTTTAAAAATGAATCGCCAAATAAATAAGACAATTGCGATGTAACCTAATCCTACCCCAAGCGCTTGCCAGTGCATGCCGTTATACATCGCGATTGGCATCAAAGAGATGATGAAGATGTCAGTGATTGAGCCAGGGACATAAGCGATGGCGTAATCATCAAGCACCTTGCTACGCATTTTTGGATCAACAATACGAAGCAACGCAATACCCATGGCAACCGTACCGGTTAACCAACCCCAAGAGAAAATGCCTTTCTCGAACCAATCTTCTCCCATGATACGTGGGGCAACCCAGAAGATTAGCCATAGTGTGAAGGCGATACCGCCGATTGCAAGCACTACCATCGGCATTAAATACTGGGCTAAGACGGTAATCTTGATGGCTGAGATACCAAAGATAATCAAATAATCGGTACTGATGCCCGCAGCGTGTTTGAATGCACCGTCACAAAGATAGCGTGAAGCTTTGGTTTGTTTCGCGATGATTCGCACAAGCATGCCGCCAAGGAAGCCAGTTACAAACGTCGGGATCTGCACCTTATCGTGGAAAGAAGATAAGTAGTTGGCGGCGACATAAGAGAAAGCGGTTACGACAACCACTAACGCAGCGTGAATCGCGAAAGAATCAACCGACAGGGAAGACATGGTGTCTTTCATTACCGGTTCTTGATCATCAGGCTTAACAAGGCCTTTGCGTTCGTGTTCGTCCATGCTGTCGAAGGTCGTAAAGCTACGAATCCAACCCATCTTCAATGCGAATTGCAGCATGAGCATGCCGACAGAAATCGAGATGAAAATACCCACGGTTGCGAACGTTAAGCCAAGTGTGAAGCCATCTTCCCAGCCAAGCCCCGTGAAGATTTCACCAACAACAGATGCAGAGCCATGTCCGCCCATAAAACCCGCAGACATTGTCACACCAAAGCCAGGATTAATCTCTGGCCAGAAGAAGGTTGTGAGAACTAGACCAAACATTGCCGCAAACAACCACTGAGAAACAGAAGCGATTTGGTTAAACGCCCACAATGAGCCAGCACGCTGTGCGACGGTTTTAGGTGATGGAACATCCGTTGCCAGACCTAACGCAGAAAAAAGTGCAGCAGTTAATAGGCTTGCGTTAGCGGTAAACGTATCGGTCCAAGGCAGTACGTCTAACAGGGCTGGTCCAAAAATTAGACCGAATAATCCTGCGAGAACCGCCGATGGAATGTACATACGCTGTAGTAATGGCGCGTGAACGCGAATGACTTTTGCCAAAATCAATAGTAAGCCAGCGATGGCTAAGTCAGTCAGCATTAGACCTTTAGGCATCTTATCCTCCAGTAAATGCAGTCAAGGGGTAGCGTCCTTGTGACCTACCTTGAATAAAAATCTCTCTCAAGCCAAAAAGCCACATACGTGACTAAAAGCGTTGAGAAATCAATGTCGTTTTCATAAGCAAAGGAATGTGCTTATGCAATTTGAAATGAGTGTAAATGTTGTGATTGCACACGAACAGGAAGAGAAATTAGATTAAATTTCTCGATATTTTTTTTGATAGTTCACTCAGGAAAGGCGGCAATCCTAGTCACTTTGTCAGAGCAATGCAATTGGTGTAAATCAATAAATTATGCCTAGTTAATGGGTGTCTCTGACTAACAACATGAAAAATAAAGACAATTAACAAGCAATAATATTTGTCATATCGACAATAAAAGTTAATTAAATGGTTAAATTGTCGCCGCTTTATGGGGTGACGTTATGGATTCACATGAGAAAGAATAAAATCGACCAAGGTACGGTTTTTAAGGGAAAGCTGTTTTGAACGGTAAAGCAGGTGGATCGGTTTTGGCTTGGGAGCATGTTGCTGGAGAATTTCTACCAAGGCACCAGATTGGATTTCCTGCTCAACTAAGATCTTTGGTTGCAGAAGAACACCAGAGCCTTTTAACGCGGCGAACTTAAGTACATCGCCATTGTTAGACGTTAATCGGGTGTTGCTGTTTCCAAAGGTATTAGATGGCATGTTCACCACTTGTTGGCTTTCTCCTTGGTGATACTGAAACCCCAAACAATGATGATGTTCAAGGTCATCAAGCGATTGGATAGGGGCATGTTGCTCAAGGTAAGAGGGTGAGGCGCAGTAAGTCATGTGGTATTCACCCAATTTTCTCGCGACTAACGACGAATCGACCAACTCACCGATTCGAATAATCACGTCAGCTTCGCTTCGATATGGGTCAATCAAATTGTTGTCCAACATCAGCTCAACGTTCAAATCGGGAAATTCAGCTAAGAAGTCAGCTACGATGGGGGCGATGACCTTTTTGCCATACGTGACAGAGCAGTTAACTTTTACCGTTCCAGTTGGACGGTTGATCAGCGTCTGGATTAGGTTCTCTGCGTTGGTGATGTCTTCAATAATGCGGTGGCACTCTTGGTAGTAGAGTTTACCGGCTTCGGTCAAGGACTGTTTGCGCGTGGTCCGATGAATCAGCTGTGTACCTAAGCTTTGCTCAAGAAAGCTCACGTGCTTGCCAACCATGGTCGGTGAAATATCAAAGTGGTGTGCAGCATTACGAAAGCTGCCGTGTTCGACCACGTAAGCGAAAACTTTCATGCTTGTTAATTTATCCATTGCACACCCAGAGTTAATAAAGAAATAACTAAAGCAGAGTTTATCAATCAAATGAGGTTAATTACAGTGGGCGTATGATTAAGAATGGAGAAAGAGATCCATCATGAATGAGACGATTTTTGTTACCGCCGAACTGAAAATGAATGGCGATAAGCCAAGACAACAAGTAGTTGAAGCCATTGAACAATTTTGCCTTGATATGCAAAGCGAAGCGGGGTGCTTGCAAGCGAATGCGACCTACGATTCTAAAGATCCACAACGTGTGATTCTTTGGGAGCGATATGAAAACCGCGCCGCGATTGAAGCGCATTTTGCTATGCCGCATACACAAGCGTTTATTGCGGCTGAAATGGCAGAGTTAGTTCAAGCATTCGAAACCCAAGCTCAATAGGAGAGGCGAACATGAAATGGGGTATTTTAGGCACAAGCTTTATCTCAGGTGTCATGGCTGAGGCAATCCAAGGCGATGACAAGAGTGAACTGTACGCGGTTGCTGGGCGTTCGGAGCAGAACTTAAAGACATTCGCTGAGCAATATGGCATCGAGAATACGTTCAACGATTACGATGCGTTGATTGCCGATGAGCAAGTCGACATTGTTTACATCGCACTGCCAAATCACCTTCATCATGACTTTATCGTCAAAGCGGCAGAGCAGGGTAAAGCTATTCTTTGTGAGAAGTCACTTTCGGTAGATATGGAAAAAACCGAGTTGGCACTAAAAGCAGTCGAAACGCACAAGGTATTCTTTGCTGAAGGTTTGATGTACTTACATCACCCATTGATCAACGAGTTGGTTTCTGTGCTTAAATTGGGAGAGATTGGTGAACTTCGCTCCATCCATACTTCTTATATCGCGTCGATTGCGCAGTTTGTTAATCCAGATAGTAAAGGTGCTTTGTATAACTTAGGTTGCTACCCAATGTCATTGGTGCATTTGGTGGTGAAAACCATGTTGGGTCAACAAGCCTTTGGAAACCGCTCTATGACGGCGATTGGTCGAAGAGGCCATGACGGTAATATCTGTGAATCGAGCTTGATGATGCAATTTGGTGAGCAACGAACGGTGAGCGTACACACTGCCGAAGATCATGGATTGAAACACCAGTTCACCATCCTGGGTAGCAAAGGTTGTATTACGCTAGATTCAAACCCATGGCTACCAACGCAAGATAACCAGTTTAGTGTGGAAATTTACGAGACGTCAAAGCGTGAAGTGTTTGTACCGGCGGCAGGGGATGCTTTCTTCTATCAAGTGCGCAATATTCGCCAAGCGGTTGAAGAGGGGCGTACCTCGCTAGAAAACCCTTGTGCAACATGGGAAGACTCTCACCGTATTATGCAGCTACTGACTGAGTGGGAATCACTGGCTTCAAAGTAAATGTGTACTTGAACCAATGAACATAAAAACGGCGCACTAAATACAATATTTAGTGCGCCGTTTCTATTTTGTGTTCAGTCTGGATTAAACACGGTTATCACCGGTGCTGAACGCAATGATTTGGCTGATCTCAGACAGGCTTCTACCACTTTCTTGCTGCCATTGAACAAACGCTTTGTTGGTGGCATCGAGCGATTTCTTCGTATCTTTGCCACCTTCAATGATCTTGCAATTACGCAGGTAAGCTTCAACGTCGCTAGACAAGATGAAGGTATCAACGCCCATTTGACGAAGTGTGTAAGGACCGGTATTGCCACCTAGGCGATTACCGCGTTTCTTCAAATACGCCCATAGGTCGGTGATTTTCTCTTGCGGCCAATCGGCAACCATTTTGCCAAACGAGCCGTATTCGATTTTTGCTTCGTGGATCATACGTGCGTTGGCAGGGATCGACATGACTTTAGTGAGGTGGCGAATAATGCGTTTATCTGTTGCTTTGGTTTCCCATTGCTCATCCGACAGCATCAATAGCGGCTCAATCTTAAACCCAAAGAACACTTCTTCGAAGTTCGGCCACTTGTTGCGAACCACGCTCCACGAAATCCCACTTTGGAATACTTTCATCGAAAAAGCGGCCAGCCAACGGTCGTCGGGAATCGCTGCCAGCTCTTCTTTGCTTAGTGGATGAGACAAAAGCGCTTCAAGTTGATCTTCACCACCTTTACGCTCGGCAGCGCGCTGATAAATCGCGTCAAATTTTTCGATACTCATAAAAGAAGTTAGTCCTAGTTTATGTCGATATTTGCGAAACATACTACGCTTAAGTGGCTGAATCGTAAATTGATGGAGTGTCACAAATGAAGAAGGTCACATTAACGTTTGTCGGAGAAGGTTCGGATCGTATTGCGGAAAAATTCTATGCGTGGATGACGGACGGTGGGTTAGAAGACAGCATGATTGAGAATTTATCTGACCGTGAAATCTCAGTTGTTGGCATCAGTGATATGGATAATGAAACGCGTGATGTGGTGATCAATACGGAAATGAACTAACGAGTCGTCTTTCGTCAGCTATTAGAATCAGATAAAACAAAGCCCTTCACGAGAAGGGCTTTGTTGCGTTTATAAGCGTGAGAGCCTAGTTATTTACCAGCGTCAGACCGCTTGGCAGTGCATCACCGAAGATACGCTTCGATTCGCTCTCAGATAGCTCTTTGACTTCTTCAACCAATGATACCCAAGATTCAGGTACCTTGCTTTGCTTCAACTTAGCCAGTACCTGCTCACGGTAGTCGTCTGAGATATCGAATAGGCGGTCACCCGTCTTACGACAAATCATTACAGCTGCAAACGCGATCATTGGCTCTTTCTGCCAGTTCTGCTCTAACAGCTTAGGCAACCACTGTTCCGCTTGTTCACGAGGAACGACGTTATGCTGACTGCCATATAAAGGCGTACGTGATGCCAAGCGACCCATTGCCCACCAGTGTGCTTGTTCAAACTGGTTTTGGTTGATCGCTTTACTCAAGAACCACGTTGCCAATAGAACTTTATCTTCCACTTCTAGATGCTCTAGAGAGGCTGAAAGACGCACCATGGATTCGTAACCCATGTCTTGTGCCGCTTTGGCGGATTGTGGGTTTTTCATCGCGCCAGGATGTAGGTATTTCGCGATGTCCGCCAAGATGGTCTCTTGTTGCTCTTGGCTCAAGCCACCTGCGATACGACGCCAGAACACCCACCAGTCGGTCCAACCTTGATGGTTCTTAAACTGAATGTTTTGCTGGTAGAGACCCCAAACTTGTTCAATGCGCCATGAGTCGGTTGGATCGCCAAAGCCTGGACGCAATGCAAAACCCGCTAAACGAAGCCAGTTTTTCTCGTGCTGTTCAGAGCGGCGGCGACGCTTACGACCTTGTGCAAAGGTATCAAACAGTTGACGTAGGGTCGTGAAATCCCACTCGTCACGTTTGCCAAGTTTCTTCTCAAGATCTTTGGCTAAGGTTTTGATCTCTTTGCTTTCTGCGCTTTTCTTGTTACCGCTGTAAAGGCGAGCGATCAGCTCCTTACATTCATTCAGTTTAGGGTGAAGCTTAACTTGCTCGCTGTCATCGGTTTGCTTGTTACGAACTTCGAACTCCAGCTCCCAACGTTTGCTATCGTCTTCTGCGCTGACACATTCCATCTTAAGCGTACCGACTTCGGTCAACTGACACGCCAGTTGCACTTCTACGCGCTCTTTCTGGTTGGCTTGCAGTTCGGCACCTTCACCTTCAAGGGTGGTGATATAAGGCGGCAGAGGAGCAAATAAGTCAGGATCAACGTCCACCATCACACCGTTTTGAATGGAGGTGTTATTGGTTAAGGTGTCGTGGGTAGAAGTCAGCAGGTTAAAGCGAACGGGTTCACCTAGGGTAAGCGAGAAGCGACGACCACTTAAGCGGATCTCATGACCTTCTTCTGTACCTTTTGCGAGCAAACAGAGCGCTTTGCCCATCTTGTTCTTTTCTTGAAGATGCAAGAAGTAAGAACGCGCTGCACCACCACCAATTTTTAGCTGTGCCCCACGACGTGCTTTACCAAACGCAACAGCACCTAGTGCAACAGACCAATCTGGATGTGGGTTATCTAATACCGTAACCGGAGCGCCGCGCCAATCGGACAGTAGGGTAGTGACTCGCTCAATCACAAGTTCACTGTTGAACACACCACCGTTAAGTAGCAAACCGACTGGAATTGCATTTTGTTTGTCGTCTTCAATGCCGAGAGCGGCACGAGCAACTTGTTGGTGCTGAGTTAAGAACTCGGCTACGTGTTTGCTCACCGCTGGGTCGGCAACGTATGGAAGACCAAACTCGACAACGGCGCTGCGGCGTTTGTCTGGTACTTCACTGAAATCAGAAAGCGGGAAGAAGCCATCCAACGCGATTTGGTGCACTTCTTGTTTGCTCAGCCCAATACTCTTTGTTCCGCCAAGAAGTTTCGAGCCGCTGCCTAGCATGGTGATTTTTACTTCTTCAGGTGCACTCGCTGAAAGTAGGTTTTCTTTCGCCTTGCGAGTTTGCTGAATCAGCTTAGTTAGGCTTGCTGCAGTGAGCTTCTTACTTTGGTTGAAGCGGCTCTCTGCAAGGTGTGCTAATGCTAAGTCGAGGTTATCACCACCCAGCATCAAGTGTTCGCCAACACCAATACGATCAAGGGCTAGTTCATCATGAGAAGAGAAACTGGCTTCAATCAAGCTCAAGTCGGTAGTACCACCGCCCACATCACACACCAGAATCAGCGGTAACTCTTTGAGTTCATCAGCTGCGGTTTGCTGGTGGCGTGCGTACCAATCGTAACATACGGCTTGTGGCTCTTCGAGCAGGACGATTTTCTTCAAACCAGCTAGCTGTGCAGCTTCAAGCGTGAGTTTACGAGCGGTTTCATCGAACGACGCTGGAACGGTCACAACCACATCTTGGTCTTCTAGCTTATTGCTAGGGTGACGGTAGTTCCATGCTTGACGAATGTGGTTGAGGTAGCTTGCGCTGGCAATGACGGGGGATACTTTATCTACGTCTTGCGCGCCAGCCCAAGGAAGAATGTCTGAACTACGATCCACTGCTTGGTGTGATAGCCAGCTTTTAGCACTGGATACCTGACGTCCTTCCACCTTAGCGCCTAATTCACGAGCCCATTCACCCACGATTACATTACTAATATCGCCAGATACAGGTTCGTTTTCCCAAGGGAGTGTTAGGTCAGAAGGGGAGATTTGACCAACCGCAGGGTGATAGCGGAAAGAGGGCAGCAATGGTTTACGAACCACTTCACCCGGACCAATCAATTGGTCGATGTCGAATAGGGATACTTCGGACTGTTCAAGGTTGTCGGTGATTTCACAGTACGCCACCACAGTGTTTGTGGTGCCAAGGTCAATACCAACAAGAAAACGAGGAGATGCCATACAAACCTTCGTGTATTTAAAAACGGCACCCGATTGGATGCCGTTTGATTTCTATTTATTCTTCTTCGTTTGAGTTGCTTTTCGCGTCTTCGCGCACATCGAACTCAACATGCCATTTTTGACCGTTATCAGCGGCAATGGCTTCTAAGTAAAGCGTACCAAGCTCAGTGACGCGAGAGGCTAGGGTTACTGGAACCACTTCGCCTTCACGACGACCTTCAGATACAGGCAGCGTTACTTGGATCTCTGGAAGCTCTTCAAGCTCTTCTGGTGCCCAGTAGTCTAGGTGAGTACCTGCTAGGTCATCACGACGAACCGTTGAGCCAAAGAATTGGAAGTTAACCGGCTGACCGATGATCAAACCAAACTCTTGGCTTGGTACGTCAACGCTGGAACCTTCTTCCATACCAAATGGTGCAACGCAAAGTGCTTCCATTGGAGGCGCCATGCCAGGAATCGCAGGCATCGCACTTTCGATACCCACGTAGTACGCCGAAGCAATACCACCACGGATACGAACGCCTTGACCACGACGTACAGAGCCGTAGTAAGCCGCACCGCTAGCAACTGCAAGGTCTAGATCCACACCTGTTAGGCGCTTCGCCATTTCTGCATCTGCTTCAATTAACCATTCGTTGATCGTGTCTTCTAGACGAGTTGCTAGGAGTTTCGATTTCAGAACACCACCGTTGAATAGGATTGCGGTTGGCTTGATGAAGTCAGCCGATTGCGCTGCATCCGCACCTGGCATACCAGGCATGTTAGCGAATGGGTTGAAATCTTGAGTGGCTGCTTCTGCGCCATTTCCTGAAGCAGAAAGAGCATTGGCTTGCTTAGACAAGAACGCTGCAATGTGACGAGTAATGCCTGCATCTTGTGCGTAAGGCAGACCCATTTGCGTTAGTGCACCACGGTTACGTTGAACAGGGTGGTCAGTAATTGCAACTTGAGGGAAGAAGCCATCAACCAGTGTTTGTTGTACTTCTTCTTGAGTCAGTTCTGTTTTCAGCGTTGCGCCAAGCAGTTTAGAACCACGGCTTGGTACTACGATTGGCACTGACTGAAGTTCGCTGTCGTTCAATAACGCTTCTTTCGCGTCACGACATGCGTGTGTCATTGCCTGAACTTGCCATGGCTGTAGCTCTTTACCTTCTTGGGCTAGCTTCATCTTCAAGCGGTACGCAAGTGCAAGATCCATGTTGTCACCGCCAAGTAGGATGTGTTCACCTACCGCGATACGGTTCAGAGTTAGGTTGCCGTCGTCTTCAGTTACTTCAACCAAAGAAAGGTCGGTTGTACCACCACCGATATCGACCACAAGTACGATGTCGCCAACTTCAACTTCGTCGCGCCATTTGTCGTTGCTGTTATCGATCCAGTTGTAAAGTGCAGCTTGTGGCTCTTCTAGAAGCGTTAGGTGCACAAACCCAACGTTGCGTGCTGCTCCGGCTGTTAGATCACGAGCAGCAGGATCGAAAGAAGCAGGAACCGTAATAGTCACGTCTTGATCGGCAAGGTTGTGATTTGGATTGGTGTGATTCCAAGCGTCTTTTAGGTGCTCTAGGTAAAGCTCTGTCGCGCGAAGAGGGGATACTTTTTCCACTTCTTCTGGGCTACCTGCTGGCAGGAAAGCATCACGACGGTTTACACCAGCGTGGCAAAGCCAAGATTTCGCACTTGCAACAAGACGAATTGGCGTTTTCGAACCTAGGTTACGTGCAATCGCACCAACCAGAGCTTTTGGCTCGCTCGACCACGGAAGAACGCGTGATTGCGGGTTCATTTCGTGTTCGTGTGGTTGGTAAAGGAAAGAGCCTAATTGGCTACGAGTCTCTACCGTACCCGGCGCAGTTAACTGCGGGATTGGCATCACTTCAACGCGAGCGTCTTCGTTGTGTGTATCAACAAAAGACATGACACAGTGTGTTGTACCTAAGTCGATACCAACACTGAATTTAGGTGTCTGTTGAGTTTCAACAGACGCTTCTTGAGAATGGTTTTCTTGGTTCATGTGTTCCATTACAGCTCAACCTCAGCTGGAGCGATCACAGAAGCATCGTAGTTCTCAGCCAGTTTAGGCAACGTCATTGATGTTGCTTTCCAGCCTTTGTGAACTAGCGTGCCGTTGAATGGCGCGCTGCCTGTTACGTTGCCAGTTAGGCGGATTTCTTGTGGGTTGAAGCCTTCTTCAACCGTAATGCGAGTTTCTTCGTCTTCGTTACGAACGTGCGCTAGCGTCACGTAGTCGTTCAGTACTTTCTGACCGCCAGTGTGGATTACGCGAGCGGCTGCGCCTACTTCTTCATCAGAGAATGACGTTAGGTCTTCTTTTAAGAAGTCAATCAGACGAGCTTCTTGTTGCATGATAGAAAGCAGCTGCATTGCAGAGTCTGTTGATGCGGTTGCAAGTTTTGATTCAACTTCTACAACACGCTCTACGACTTTCTCTACTTCCACTACTTTTTCTACTTCAACGATCTTCTCAACTGGTTTCTCAACCTCGACGATTTTCTCGACTGGTTTTTCTACCACTTTCTCGACCACTTTTGATTTGCGCGACACTGCAACTAGAAGAAGCAAAACGCTCGATGCGGTTAGGCCAGCGTGAAGCATATCGAACGTTTGAGGAATTAGGTTCAAATCAATGTTCATGACGTTTTTTCTCTTTCTATTGATTTATTGGTGCTCAGTATTGGCTCATATTTGTTCACTAAAACGATCGTCTTTGCGATCTTGCACCAAGTTTAGACATTAAAATGATGACGGATGGTAGCATATTCAAGGCTTAAGGCTGTAATAATTCGTGACTATACCGTACGAACAGCGTGAAAAATCGACGATCAGACTCCCCAATATAGGTTGTTGCTTGATGTTTGTGCATTGCTAACGCAGTATTTCAATAGATCCCGAAGTTTAACTTACGGAAGTATCAAAAATTACGATATGACACAAAGCACCGCTCATAAGAGCTTTATAAAACGACATTCAGACTCTATTTTAGCTTTTTTGGCGACTTTATGTGTCACTGCTGGTGTAGTTGGTGCTGCTTATACAATGCAGCAACGGTATACACAGACGACGTTTGATACTTTAGCCGACCGACAAGCAGAATCACTTAAAGCAAACGTCGAGAATGATCTAAAGTTCATTGGTGCGGGCGCAAACTTTTTCCATTCGATTGAGCGAAGCTATTGGCCATCGTTTCCCATGTATGCGGAACAAGTGATTAATAGCTCACGAAGTCTCATTGGGCTTCAATGGATGCAAAAGGTCGAATTCGAAGATCTTGATGAACATATTTTAAAGACCCGTCAAAAATTTCCAAACTTCCAACCGTTTACCGTTCCTAAAGATGGTCCCAAAACCTACGGGTACATTTTTGAACACAATGAGCCAATTTTTATCGCGTCGGATATCTACCCAAGAACACCGGAAAACCTTTCTCTATTGGGTTTCTATTTTTCGCGCAAACGCTTCGATTTAATCTTGGATGATATTTCCGAAAATGGGCGAGCGAATGTCTCGGATAAAGTTCGCTTACTGCAAGATGGTTATGACAAGTCCATACCTAAGACTGGGTTGCTGGTGTTCCATCCAGTGTTCGACTTCGAGAACAAATATTTATTAGGAGTAGTGACCGGTGTTATCCGAAGTACGGTTTACTTTGAGGATTTGATTACGAAAACCGCGACGGAGCTCGATATGTCGGTGCGCGTAGAAGACTTGGGATTCGACGCAGCAGATGACCCTGTTCTCTTTCAAAGTGCTAGCTGGGATAACATTCGAGGAACCGTTATAAGCCGAACCATTCAACTGCCTAACCGTGAATGGCGTATTGACTTTAAACTTTCTGACGCAGTCTCAGCTTGGGAGCGTTCTATTTTAGCGGGCACGACGCTAGCCGGATTGGTAATCGCCTTTTTGATCAGTTGGATTGTGAATTTACAGTCTCGAGAAAAAGAGCGCTTAGCGGTCATGTTGGAGCTCAAAACCGTTGAATTAAAAAGAATGGCAGAGCGAGACCCTCTAACTCAACAACTGAATCGCCGAGCATTCAACGATCACTTGCTTAATCAGATAAACAAAGGTGTTAACTTCGCCTTGGTTGGTTTTGATATCGACCACTTCAAAGTGATTAATGACAAACACGGCCATTTAGGTGGAGATGAAGCGTTGCAACATGTCACTAAGCTGGTCAGTGCTAATTTAAAACCGGGAGATAAGTTTTACCGCGCTGGTGGTGACGAGTTTTGTATTATTTCTAAAGTCATTGATAGAGCGGTGCTAGAAGCTTACCTAGAAAAGTTACGGAGTGTTGTGGCAAGTACGGCTTTTGATTATGGTGATGCGTCAATCATCTGTACGTTGAGTATCGGTGCGGTTATCCATAAAGAAGAAGATCCTGAGAGCTTGTATCACAAAATGGACAGTCAACTCTATTTGAGTAAAAAAAACGGCCGTAATAATGTGTCGATCGGCGATTAAATGGGCGCACAAATTCGAGTTTTACGCCGTGTTACGATAGAATCGCACGCTTTAAGTTTTTATGTTAGGAACCAAGGCAAACTATGAACCATAACCGTATTGTATGCTTCGATTTAGAAATGTGTTGCTGGAACGAAAATGGCGTCGGCAGCACGGGTGAAATTATCGAAGTGGGGTTAGCTGAAATAGATTTGTCTAAAGGTGAGATAGTCAAGCGTGCTCAATACTACGTGAAACCAGAACACGATGAAGTGTCTCTGTTTTGCGCTGAGTTAACGGGCATCACACCACGTAAGATTGAAAAACAAGGACGCCCACTAGAAGAAGTGCTTAAATCCATGGTTAAGAACTTCGGTGGTCGCAACAAAATCTTTGCATCTTGGGGGCGAGATGACCTCATTCTTCTAGAAGAGTGTAAGCAAAAAGGTATTGAAGCACCGTTCACAGAGTTCATCAACTTAGCGACACTCTACCGTATTCAAAATCGTCTTAAAGATAAACGTATAGGCCATCGAGCCGCTCAAGAAGCAAAAGGAATAGACTGGGAAGGGCGTCAACACTCTGGCTATGTAGATGCATACAACTTAGCTAAGCTTGCTTTGACCATGTTTTAGTTATTCGAACCTAGCTAGCTTGTAATTAAATAACCATCCAACCATTGTTGTTTTGTCATGCAGTCTGTTTAGTGTGGAAAGAGCTAAACACATACCTTGACCAGTATTTTAATAACAATGTCGTTGGCTTATTGAAAAACGCGCAGAGTGCGCGTTTTTTTATGGCTACAGAAGCGATATCTGTTGTCATTCTAGGGGTAGCTTAGAGTTAGCCAGCGACTTATATACTCATCTCGTCACTTTACTGAGACTGTAACTTCGCTCGAATGAACTCGCTGTGATCAACATAGAGTAGCTCTGCTGTTTTACGGATCACCGCGTCTTCTAGCGGGTCAATTTCGCCGTCTGCGTAAGCGACTTCCCACATGCTTTTGATTAAGTTGTAACGAGTTTCTTGAGTCAGTTCTCTTAGTTGAGAGGTAAAGTCGTACAGCGAAGCGGAATCTTTTATTTTCTGTTGCGCTTGCTCTAACAAAGTATTTGATTCCTCTTCATTTAACGAAAGCAGTTTCATCAATAAAGAGCGCTTTGTTTCTTGTTCTCTATCATCGACACTATGGTCTGCGCCAGAAACTTCACAAAGCAAACACGCGATAGCCATGTTAGGGGAAAGTGTGTTGGTTTGGCTTAAATCAGAGCCATCAATGAGTTGTTTAAATAATGATGTGAGAGAATTAAACATAATGAACACCGAGCTATTGTTTATTTGGTTAACATGGTAATAAATACGGAAGATCTCAAGGTGCGATACCAAATTTAGCACGCCGTTGACATTTAAGAACGGCCACTTTCTCCCCAAAAAAACCTAAACTCCTGAGTTAGTTCAAGGTGACTTGCCTCTTACAAAGGGCAAGTCATTTTGGGATTGATACTCAGCTTTCAGCACGTGTCGGTGGAAAATGAACTTCGTCACCATCACTCGTCAGAATACTAATTTGACTTGGTTTGCCTTCATCATCAAGGCGTAGCTCACCAATGGCACTATGGTTAACCAAGCGATAAAAGTTGTGCGTACTTGGTGCGCGTTTGTAAATCTTGAGTCGTTTACGTTTTGTGAACCAGTTTAAAGGTGAGCGAGGGCTGTATAGCAGTCTATCTAGGCCATCACACATATTGAGCAGTTGTGTAGGGAACTGATTTTTAATTCCACTACAGGTGATTTGATAGATATTCGGACTGTTTTTTCGATAGCGGAGCTTAATATCGTATGCAAAAGAGTAGTGCACGTCGCCAGAGAGAATAACAAAGTTAGTTGGTGTCTTTGTGTGTGTGAAAATACTAATAAGAGTATTCGCACTTCCGGGGTGAGCCATCCAGTTTTCAGCATCAACCATCAATGGTTTACCAAGCATGGTCACCACACGTTGTAGTGCTTCGATAAATTTCACACCAAACATTGGCGCGGCAGAAACAATAACAACCTTGTCTTGATGCACGAGCTCCTGATGGAACTCAATCATCGCTTCCCAGTCCATTAAGCCAGAAGGTTTGTTCATTTTAGACTCAGAACGCCAGCGTCTGGTTCGTGTATCTAGCACGACAACTTTTGGTGTCGTAGGAATAGTGTAGTGCCAATTCTCAAAGCGATACAAATATTGAATAAATGCATCTTGGGTTTGCGAGGTTCGCTCATCGATAAAGCGTTGAGCGAGGCTCATAAATTCATCATTGAATTTTTCTGGCGCATTTCCCCAACCTTGGCAAAGCCAGTAAGCAATCAAGCTATTACCGATAATGCGTTTTGCAAACGTGTTGCTGTATGCGGCTTGTTCCCAGCCTATGGTGAGATTCCAATCGTCGGTGACATCGTGATCATCAAAAATCATATAGGTTGGAATGTGAGCGAGTAAGCGTTGAACCTTGTCCAGACCTGCGACGAATTTATCAATTTGCTTTTTTTCTTCGCGCCATTGCTGCTGCCATTTGGGTTCAAGAACTTCTCCGCCGACAGTAAATTCGTTTTCTAACAAACGATCCGTTCGAACAAGCTTCCACAAGGTCGGAGACCAAACCAATAAGTACATTGCAAAGCACTCAGCAAAGCTTATTAGGTGATTCTCACACTCTTTGGCGCTGAATATTGGTGTCTCTCGGTGTGGAAAAAACTTACTTAGTAAACTGTCATCACTCACATAATGAGGCAACAATTTATCTCGACCATAATAGCAAGCAGGGTGTTGGTAGAGCTCATTGGTATTTTTTATCGGAGCTTGATCGAATTCTTCGCCTGGCAAACCCAATAAAGCTATGACTTGCTCAATGGCATCGAGAGTGGGGCCTGCAACATGGTCTGCATAGATTTGATCACCACTCATGATGAGCATATCCGGTCTTTCTTCAATGGATTGAGACGCGATTTTATGATCCGCAGCGACCAATGTATCATCACTGAAGTGATGGGGATTACGGCAAGAGCCATGTAGGAGATAATCCGCTTTTTCACTAACGAGGAACTCAATACCCAAGTTTGGCGTATTATCTCGCTCATAAGTCAGGTGAGGGAGCAGTTCCGTCACTAATCCATATTGCGTTTTTATTTGATAGCGTAACGCTTGATGGGTTGGAAACTCGCCTTCTAATTTAAGTAAGCAACACCACGCATTGAGGCCGATTTGAAGCTGTTCTTTTTGTTCACTTAAAGGGGCTTGATAAAGGATGGAGGCATTTTCATCCGTAATTTGCACCATACCCTCCAAGCGTTGGGTGGTGACTAGCCAAATATTGATTTCAGTTGCGGTCACTTTACGTAGGATCGGACCTGCAACGACAAGAGGAAGTGAAGAAATTTCAGTCGTGTTCATCAATGCTGGCAAAACGGCTCCTTATGTGTCAGCTTCTTCTTCTAATATTTCGATAACTTGCGAGCTACTAAGTTCATGTCCCATAAGGAACAAACCAAGCATCGCATCGGCTTTTGACGCGTTATTACTGTCTTCATCCAAAATTTGCTGAAGCCGAGTTCTAATTAGGTCGATTTCGTGTTCGACGAAGCCACGCCCTTCTTCGTCACCTTGACCATCTTCTGGTGCATTATCAAAGTGCAAAAACAACATGTCACCATCGAGTTGAGTCCCTATCAACCTCTCTGGCAGCCATGCTTCTCCCATCACAATGTCTGGGTCTGTGTCTGCGGGTAAATGATTCAAGGTAGAGATGAGTTCTGATGCTTTCACTTTTTACTTCATTATGTTTGATTTAGAACTAAGCTAGAGTTTAAGCGCTTGTTGTAATGGTAAAATATTCGCAAACAAGCTCACCTAGTCGTGCAATATTAATATGATCTTGGGACTCAAACTGTCACGAGGATGACAACATTTGCCATTGTAACGGCTATCATCAGCAGAACATAAGCTTTTAATGGCAAATCATTGATGTTTGCCTGCTTCTCAACCAACATTTTTCGAACTCATGAAGAGATTAATTCTAACAACACTCGCTTTACCTTTAGCTGCGGCAGTTTCTTCTGCGCATGGTGCAGACGAACAAACGTGGGGGATTGCTGCGATGTATCGCACAGCATCGATTCCGTTTTACACCGCCGATAATGACTCTACGGTGAGTACATTTGTACCAATGATGTTCTTTGAAAACGAACATGTGTATATCAATGGCATTGAAGGTGGCGCTTTTTTGTATAACGAGAGTGATTCCGACTGGCGCGCGAGCGCACTCATGCGATTGAGATTTGTCGATATTCCCATGTCGCTACAAAATGCTAATGAAGGGGACAGAGTCGATTTCGGTGGGCAAGTGCGTTATAGCATTAACGACACTTGGCGCGCAGAAGTAGAGTTGATGACGGACGACGAACTCCAGTTTCACTCTAATTACCGCCTTGCTGCTAATTATGTATTTGGTGATTGGGAATTAGAGCCATCGATTACGATTCGATACAAAGACGCTGATTTCAATAGTGAATATTATTCCTTTAAGGATATTACTGGCGAGAGAATTGGAGCTGGGCTTGACACCAATCTTGGTATTAAAGCGCGTTACCATGTAACTTCAAATTTGTATTTATTGGGTGAGACGAGTGTTACTCGCTTAGATGATAACGCCTACAACAGTCAGCTTGTAGAAGATCGATATCAGGGAGAAGTGTTTGTCGGTTTTGGCTTTTTCAACGATAAAAGCAAAGCTCCGAAACCGACACTGAGCAATAAAGCATATCTACGTATTGCGCATGGTTGGGCGACGCCTTCGAACATCGGTGAAATATTTAGCTTTGAGAGAGAAAAAGACCCATACGACAATCAACTTACTTCATTGTTTTATGGGCATCCATTAACGGATGAGCTGTTTGGTTTTCCTCTTGATATTTATTTAACGCCAGGGTTGGTTCATCACTGGTCGTCCAGTGTTCAGTCTGCGAGCACAGAATACGTCATGGCGATTAAGGCTTATTATACGGTTAATTGGCCTACGACTTGGCGATTTGGTGTAGCGGAAGGTGTGTCATACATTGATAGCATTACCTATATTGAAGGCACAGAAATGGAAGACAAGGGTTATACACCAAGCAAGTTGCTCAACTACCTAGATTTCTCGTTTGATGTCAATGTAGGCGATCTCTTCAACCAAAAGAGCTGGAACAATATGTGGGTGGGCTATTCATTGCATCACCGCTCGGCGATTTTTGAAAGCGCTTCGCAGTTTGGGCGAATTAAAGGTGGGAGCAACTACAATACTATTTATTTCCAGTTCGAGTTTTAGCGCATCACGAGATGCATATAGGTCGGATTTGCAACTGACTTATTTATCGCCCATTATGAGTAATGATGAATAATACTATGCTGCTTTCAACGAGAAATTTCGTATATCGTGCCAGAGTTAAGGCTGTTTGTGATGCATCTGATGAATCGGATGGCATAAGCACCATGAGTATCGACTCCTCATTCAATCTTCAAATTGAAGCGATAAATTGTACCAACGCTGAATTTGCCAAACGCTTTTTTGCCATTCACGGAGAAGGGCACTTGGAGGGCGATGAATGGTTGGTGCTGTACGTCAACTCTCTTGACGTTAAGGCGGGAGACAATATAGAAATCCGTAGCGATGTCGCGTTTAATGCGATGATCGAGAATATGATAAGCGAAGCTGAGCGGTCTTTAGAAAAAGTCTACCTCGATGCAATACGCAACTTGGAGAAAGTGAATCGTTTTTGACGATGTAAGAGACCCTATAAATACGATCAAGGCATAAGGATCCAAAAAGGGATTGGCGCGAACCAATCCCTTTTGTATTCTGGTTTCTTCTAACTTACGCCATTGTTGCAAGTTGGCTTTGCGCTTCTGAAATGCCTTTTGCAGCCGCATCTTCACCCATGTTTAGCGCTTCTGCGTAAACAAATTCCACATCAGTGATTCCTACAAAACCCAGCACAGTGCGTAGGTATGGCGTAACGTTGTCAGTTGGTGAATCTTTATGAATACCACCACGAGTCGTTACTACAATCGCCTTTTTACCTTCAATCAAACCTTGAACGCCGTTTTCTGTGTATTTGAATGTCACGCCTGCACGAGCAATCAAATCAATCCAGTTTTTAAGCTGAGTCGGAATGGTGAAGTTGTACATTGGTGCAGCGATAACCAAAGTGTCTGCGGCCTTTACTTCTTCAATCAAGGTATCAGACAAGTCGACAACCGCTTGTTGTTCTTGTGAAAGATCTTCCGTTGCGCGAAGTGCAGTGGCAACGGCGAAGTCCAAAACTGGCAGTGGGTTTGCAGCCAAATCACGAACGGTCAGTTTGTCTTGGTCTACATTTTTGATGAAGTCTTCAACCAATTTGTTTGATTGAGAGTAATCGCCAAGGATGCTTGATTTTAGAGCTAGTACACGAGACATAATGGTTATTCCTTAAATAAGTGCTTTCGACTATGGGAGCCATTATAAGCAAGGTAAGTGAGTTCAAAAGCCTAGCGATTCGCTTAACATGTTCGAAAAAATTGAATGAGCTTTCGGTTATCTTGTTGCAGACCTTGTGTGATACAATCCGCGCAGTTTTTGTAATGAAAAGAATAGGAAACGCTTTGACTTCGTCACAGCCCCCAAAAAAGACCCCCGTTGAAGAGCAAGCGACACCGTCAAATGGTGCGCAAAAGGCGACAGCGAAACAAGCTCAAACACCTCAGGCTCAAGTGAACAGCGCGGCATCTCTGCGTAAAGCACTGAATCAGTGCATGATGCGCGACCGTTTTCGTTTGAGTAAAAGAATCTCTGGTGCAAGCAAAATTAAGAAGGACGCAGCGCGTAACGCTGTGTTTGATGAAATCGCATTAGACATTGCTAAATCGATGATGGTTGCGGAACAACGCAGCAGCTACAAGCCAACGATTGAATACCCAGAAATCCTGCCAGTCAGCCAAAAACGCGACGACATTGCGAAAGCGATCGAAGAAAACCAAGTGGTTATCGTTGCGGGTGAAACCGGTTCAGGTAAAACCACTCAGCTACCAAAAATCTGTGCTGAGCTTGGTCGCGGTAAGTTTGGTCTGATTGGCCACACTCAGCCTCGTCGTCTTGCTGCGCGTTCGGTTGCGAACCGTATTGCCGAAGAGATGGAAACCAAACTGGGTGAGTTTGTTGGTTACAAGGTTCGATTCAACGATCAGATCTCTGAAAACACCCAAATCAAATTGATGACAGACGGTATCTTACTGGCTGAGATTCAACACGACCGTTTCTTGAATCAATACGACACCATCATTATCGATGAAGCGCACGAGCGCAGCCTTAACATCGATTTCATCTTGGGTTACTTGAAAGAGTTGCTACCACGTCGTCCTGATTTGAAAGTGATCATCACGTCGGCAACCATCGACCCAGAGCGTTTTTCAAAACACTTCAACAATGCACCAATTATTGAAGTGTCAGGTCGTACTTACCCAGTAGAAACGCGTTACCGCCCACTAAGTGGTGATGACGACAACGATCGTGACCAGCTTGAAGGTATTTTCGAAGCGGTAGACGAACTGTGTGATGAAGGTTTAGGTGACATCCTGATCTTCATGAACGGTGAGCGTGAAATCCGTGATACCGCTGATGCACTGTCTAAACGTAACCTGAAGAGCACGGAAATTGTGCCGCTTTACGCGCGCTTGTCGGCGGGTGAACAGAACAAAATCTTCCAACCGCATGCTGGTCGTCGAATTGTACTGGCAACCAACGTAGCAGAAACCTCGTTGACGGTTCCGGGCATCAAATACGTGATCGATCCGGGTACAGCGCGTATTAGCCGTTACAGTTACCGTACTAAAGTACAGCGCCTTCCAATTGAGCCAATTTCTCAGGCGAGCGCGAACCAACGTAAAGGTCGTTGTGGTCGTGTGGAAGAGGGTATCTGTATCCGTCTGTACTCAGAGGAAGATTTTGAGTCACGTCCGGAGTTTACCGATCCTGAGATCCTGCGTACTAACCTAGCATCGGTTATCTTGCAGATGACGGCACTTGGCTTGGGCGACATTCAAGCGTTTCCATTTGTGGAAGCGCCGGATAAACGCAACATCCAAGACGGTGTTCGCTTGTTGGAAGAGCTTGGAGCGATTAACGCCGAAGCGAAGGACGCGAAAAAACGCTTAACCAGCATTGGTCGCCAATTGGCTCGCTTGCCTATCGACCCGCGTCTCGCACGTATGGTTTTGGAAGCGCCAAAATATGGTGCACTAAAAGAAGTGATGATCATCGCAGCGGCATTGTCGATTCAAGATCCGCGTGAGCGCCCTTCAGACAAACAACAATCGTCAGATGATAAACATCGTCGTTTCTTCCATGAAGAGTCGGATTTCCTGACATTTGTGAACTTGTGGGATTACATCCAGAAGCAGCAGAAAGCGCTGACGGGCAACCAATTCCGCAAACAATGTAAGCAAGATTACTTGAACTACTTGCGCGTACGTGAGTGGCAAGATGTGTACTTCCAGATTCACCAGTCGATGCGTGAAATGGAATTCAAACTTAACGATGAGCCTGCGTCTTACCATGGCGTACACAGTGCCATTTTGGTTGGTTTGCTGTCGCACATCGGCATGAAAGACCAAGAAAAGAATGAATATCAAGGCGCGCGTAATGCTCGTTTCCATATCTTCCCTGCATCAGGTCTATTCAAGAAACAGCCTAAGTGGATCATGTCTGCTGAGTTGGTGGAAACCTCAAAACTTTGGGGTCGTATCATCGCAAAGATTCAGCCAGAATGGATTGAGCCGTTAGCTAAACACCTTATTAAACGCAGTTACAGCGAACCACATTGGTCGAAGAAACGCGCTGCGGTGATGGCGCACGAAAAAGTGATGCTTTACGGCGTACCAATCGTACCGAAACGCTTGGTCAACTACGGCAGTATCGATTCGACCGTAAGTCGCGAAATCTTCATTCGTAGTGCATTGGTTGAGGGTGAATGGGAAACCAAACACGCGTTCTTTAAGCAAAACCGTAAGCTTCTGCAAGAAGTGGAAGAGCTTGAGCATAAATCTCGTCGTCGAGACATCTTAGTGGATGATGATGAGCTGTTTGATTTCTATGACCAACGCGTTGGCACCGAAGTGGTTTCTGGTAAGCATTTCGATACGTGGTGGAAAAAGGCATCTAAAGAAAATCCGGAACTGCTGAACTTTGAAAAAGAGATGCTGTTCAAGGGTGATGCTAGCCATGTGACCGATTTGGATTACCCGAACTTCTGGCATCAAAATGGTTTGAAGCTCAAATTGAGTTACCAATTTGAACCAGGCGATGATAGTGACGGTGTCACAGTGCATTTGCCGTTGCCGATTTTAAACCAAGTTGAACCAGCGGGCTTTGATTGGCAAATCCCTGGTTTGCGCCATGAGCTTGTGGTCAGCTTGATTAAATCGTTGCCAAAGACAATTCGTAAGAACTTTGTGCCTGCGCCAAACTATGCCGATGCATTCTTAGCACGCGTCACGCCAATGGAAGCGCCGCTGCTAGATTCATTAGAGAAAGAGTTGCGACGCATGACGGGCGTAGAGGTACTGCGTGAAGACTGGAACTTGGAACAAGTACCTGAGCACTTGAAAGTCACGTTCCGTGCGGTTGATCATCGAAATCGTAAACTGAAGGAACATAAAGACCTTCATGAACTGAAAGAAAGTTTGAAAGACAAAGTTCAAGAAACGCTTTCCAAAGTTGCGGATGACGATATCGAACAGCAAGGTCTGCATACGTGGAGTTTTGGCGAATTGCCGAAAGTGTATCAACAAAAACGTGGCGGCTACGATGTAAAAGCGTATCCGGCACTTGTTGATAGCAAAGACAGCGTTGAAATCAAACTCTACGAAACAGAGTACGAGCAGATAACGGCAATGCGTGCTGGTCAGCGTCGCCTAATTTTATTGAACGTACCGTCGCCAATTAAATATTTGCACGCCAACTTACCGAACAAATCGAAGCTGGGTCTGTACTTTAATCCATACGGCAAAGTGCTTGATCTGATAGATGACTGCATTGCCTGTGGTGTCGATAAGCTTATTGAAGAGCAGGGTGGTTTAGTTTGGGAGCCAGAGAAGTTCGAAGCGTTGAAAGAACACGTTCGTGCTGAATTGGGTGACACCGTTGTAGAGATTGCTCAACAGGTTGAGACTATTCTGACCACGGCGTTTAGCATCAATAAGAAGCTAAAAGGCAAGATCGACTTCACAATGGCGTTTGCTCTGTCCGATATCAAAGCACAAATTGAAGGCTTGATCTTCAAAGGCTTTGCAACGGAATGTGGCTGGAAGCGCTTGCCGGATATTCTTCGCTACATGCGCGCGATAGAGCGCCGTATGGAGAAGTTGCCAATCGATCCAAACAAAGATCGTTTACATATGCTGAAGATTGAATCTGTGACTCAAGACTATAAAGAGTTGCTGAACAAGATCCCGAAAGGTGTGGCCATTCCTGAAAATGTAAAAGAAGTGCGTTGGATGGTTGAAGAACTTCGCGTGAGTTACTTTGCTCAACAATTAGGCACTCCTTATCCTGTTTCTGATAAACGAGTCAAAAACGCGATTGATGCTTGCTAATCAACCAGTAAAATAGTGTCAGATTTGTAATTATCGCTTAAGAAGTTGCTGGTACACTAATTGCTAGTAACTCAATAAGCATTATTTTTTAGTTCTGGGAGGCAATAGTTCGCCTCCCTTTATTTGTAGTACCAACGACTGAGTTATGCAGACGTGGGAATAATAAAGAGTAAAGGTAGATGATGAAAAAAACTCTATTAGCAGTGGCGCTACTTGGCGCATCTTCTGCGGCAATGGCGGATTCTTGGATTTACGGTGGTGCAACAGTAGGTCAGTCTGACTACAAAGGTGAGACGGACACATCATACTCTGTTCACGTTGGTACAGGCATTCTACCTATCATTGGTGTTGAAGCTGGTTTAACACAGCACGGTGAGTTCAACGTAAATGGTCAAGACACTAAGCTAACTTCTTACTACGCAGCACTTAAGCCAAGTATCGACTTCGGTCCGCTACACGTGTACGCAAAAGGTGGTTTCCATCAGTGGGACAAAAAAGTGAAAGGCGGCAAAGACGATGACGATTTGGACCTAATGTACGGTGTGGGTGCTGAGTACTTCATTTTTGGCCCAATGTCTGTTGGTGCTAGCTACATGAACTACACTGCTGGTAAAGACGATATCAGCACGTTCTCTGTTAACGCAACACTACATTTCCTATAAGCGTCAAGCTTTCTAACACCATATGAAACACACCGGCTTTATGTCGGTGTTTTTTTGTCTGGAAGTCACAAAACAAAAGTTGAACATAAATTATTCACTTTTAGAGTCTTAAAATGCCTATGCTTTCCAATATATAGTGGCGATTAAATGCGCATATTTGCGTAATGTTTCGCTTAGGAATCGATCAGGAAGGGATAGTATGAAAAAAACACTCTCGTTATTCGCTCTAACGTTGTGCTCAACGTCAGCAATGGCTGACTCTTGGATTTACGCTGGTGGCCAAATTGGTCAGTCCGATATCGACAGCGAAAATGATACAACTTATGGTATTCATGTCGGTACTGGTATTTTGCCATTCATTGGCATTGAGGCAGGCTACTTTAACCACGGCAAAGTGGATTTATCTTTGAGTGGCAGCAGGGGTAGTGCTGATTTTGATTCATTCTATTTAGCGGCGAAACCTAGTATCGACTTCGGCCCGTTACACGTTTACGCAAAAGGCGGCATCAATGCATTCAACGTTGATTATGACGGTGGACTTAGAAACTTAGACAAAGATGATGGCGTCTCTTATATGTATGGTGTTGGTGCCGAATACTTCTTGCTTGACAATGTGTCTGTGGGCGCGAGTTATCAAGCGTTTGGCGTGGATATTGAAGGCGATAGCGATACCGTTAGCAGCGTAACAGGGAACATCACCTTCCATTTCTTATAACGCTCGCTGGATGAAAGGTTTGCTGATTTGGTTTCGTCGTTAATTGTGAAACCAAATCAGCGCAGGTCTTCTCTATTTGCGCAGTGACTGGCTATGAACTTAAGTATTTCTTGTGTCTTTTCTAGTCTACAACCTACGACAAAATCAATCGTTAGACCTCGTAATTTTTGTGTTGATATTATTTCCTCTTCATTTGTCTCGAATTGAGCCTAAAATGCAATAAACCACGACTTTTTGCAAAAATATGTGATTGCTGCTAAAATTCGTCCCGCTTTAAAACTTTAGAGTTCAAATTAATGGAGGGCGGTATTGGAGTTCTTCTCACCTGAGGGGCGTTTCAAATTCACGTTAAATTTGTATTTATGGATAATGCATTTAAAAAATATAGTATTGATACAACCGATTATCAGGTTGGACAGGATAACGTTCAAAAGTGGGGATTCGATATACATAACCCGGTTTTTGGCATTAGTGCGGGGCTCGTTGTTTTCTGTCTGATTTCACTTCTTCTTGTTGAGCCAACCACTGCTCGAGACGTATTAAACGGTCTAAAAAACGGAATTATCGAACAGTTTGATGCGTTTTTTATGTGGTCGACAAACTTCTTCTTATTGTTCGCCGTTGCTCTTCTTTTTTCTCCGCTAGGTAAAATCCGCTTAGGTGGCAAAGAAGCAACGCCGGATCACTCAACCGTTTCTTGGTTGTCGATGCTTTTCGCCGCGGGTATGGGTATTGGTCTTCTGTTCTGGAGTGTGGCTGAGCCGACCGCGTATTTCACTGATTGGTGGGGAATGCCACTGAACGCAGTACCATACACCGAAGAAGCAAAATCCCTCGCGATGGGTGCCACTATGTTCCACTGGGGTGTGCATGGTTGGAGTATTTACGCACTCGTTGCACTAGCATTAGCGTTTTTTGCATTTAACAAAGGTTTACCACTTTCATTGCGCGCGGCGTTCTATCCAATTTTTGGTGACCGTGCATGGGGCTGGTTAGGTCACGTTATTGATATCCTTGCCGTTTTGTCGACGCTATTTGGTCTTGCAACGTCGCTAGGTCTGGGTGCTCAGCAGGCGACCAGTGGTATTAACCATGTCTTTGGTCTAGAAGGCGGCATTGGTACACAAATGATTGTGATCACCTTCGTTACCTTTATCGCGGTGCTATCAGTGATTCGTGGTATTGATGGTGGTGTTAAGCTACTGAGTAACGTCAATATGGTGGTTGCGTTTGCGCTGCTTATTTTCATTACCTTCATCACGTTTGATACGGCGTGGAGCTCGCTACGCGACACAACAATGGCTTACATTGAAAATATTATTCCATTGAGTAACCCTCACGGTCGTGAAGATGAAACTTGGATGCACGGCTGGACGGTATTCTACTGGGCTTGGTGGGTATCTTGGTCACCGTTTGTTGGTATGTTTATCGCGCGTGTGTCTAAAGGTCGTACGGTTCGAGAATTCTTATTCGCAGTCATCGTTATTCCTACAGTTGTTACTTTGATTTGGATGTCTGTGTTTGGTGGTATCGCGCTTGACCAAGTGGTGAATAAAGTTGGTGAGCTAGGTGCAAATGGCCTAACTGATATTTCATTGACTCTGTTCCATGTTTACGATGCGCTTCCGTACAGCTCAGTGATTTCAATGCTTTCTATCGTGCTGATTCTGGTATTCTTTATTACATCGTCAGACTCTGGCTCGCTGGTTATCGATAGTATTACCGCCGGTGGTAAGATTGATGCACCAGTACCGCAACGCATTTTCTGGGCGTGTATTGAAGGTGCAATTGCAGCCGTAATGCTTTGGGTTGGTGGTAAAGAAGCCCTGCAAGCATTGCAATCAGGCGTTGTTGCAACAGGATTACCGTTTACTTTTGTTCTGCTGTTGATGTGTGTCAGTTTGGTGAAAGGGTTAAGAACTGAACTGCCAGCTTACAAATAAATACAACGCGATCCATGATTGAGTTTAAATGCCGAGCCTAATGTGCTCGGCATTTTTTATTTCTACTTTTCTTTTCCAATAATTTCGTTACAGTTTAGGCTTATTTCCACCTCATTAAACTGCATTATGTCACTGGCTAAACTCATTCTTATTCGTGGACTTCCGGGTTCAGGTAAAACAACCTTAGCAAAACAACTGGCAATAGAGCTTGGTGCTAAGCATTTTGAAGCTGACATGTATTTTGAAAATGATGAAGGTGATTATCACTTTGAACCGGTTCAATTACCTCAAGCGCATGAGTGGTGTTTTCAGCAAACTAGAAAGTGGTTGAACAAAGGGAGAGTCGTGATTGTGAGCAATACGTTTGTTCGACATTGGGAGATGAAGCGTTACATGGACTACTGCATGAAGAAGCGCATCGAGGTGGAAATTAAAGTGTGTCACGGAGCGTATCAAAGCATTCATGACGTGCCACCAGCGACGATAGAAAAGATGCGCCGCCAGTGGCAAGAGTGACCGTTACCAGAACCGGAAGTTATTGACCTCGTCCGTCAATCATCACAACGAATGTTTTGCTCATGATTGAAAGGTCCATTGAAATCCAAGAGTAAAACGAACCTAAGCTTAGTGCGTAACTGTGGTCAAACCCAACTTTGCGTCTTACATCTTCAATGCATGCATCATAGCCTTGGTTAACCTGAGCTAAGCCTGTGATACCCGGTAACACGCCATATGTGCGCTCTACAAAATAGGGGATTTCATCTTCTAATTTCTGGTAGAAAGCTGGGCGTTCTGGGCGCGGCCCAATCATCGACATTTCACCTCTCAACACATTAAACAGTTGAGGTAGTTCATCTAAACGCGTTTTGCGTAAAAAGCGTCCTACTGGCGTGATGCGGGGATCATTTTCAGTTGCCCATACTGCGCCAGAGCGTTGCTCTGCATCAATATACATGGTGCGAAACTTCATGATTTGAAAAAGATCCATTTTTTCTGGTGTGCAGCGTCCTACTCGCAATTGGCGATAAATCACAGGGCCTTTCGATGTGGTTTTGATCGCTAGCGCGATAAATGGGAATAGTGGTGCAGTGACGACCAAAATAAGCATTGCAACCAGTACATCAAACGTTCTTTTCGCGTGGCATACATTTGAATCGTAGCGTGAGTTTTTCATGATGCTTTCCTTATTGGTTGACGCGTTTCCAACGTCCATTTTCCATTCCGAGTAAATATTTCATACCGCCGATAAAGTTGGCGAGATGACCAATGACGATGTAACTAATCAGCTTAAAAGGTTTAATTGTGTTAAGTGCTGGCATCAAGTAAGTGATAAGCGCGATGCTATAAATACCAACTTGTGCGAACAGCATTACTTGAAACAGCGGATTGTGTGCCAGTAGTAGTGAGCAAATAAAGCAAACAATCATCAAATAGGGTGTTGCTAAGCGCAGGACCTTTCCCGATAGAAATGCAAAGGCAGTGCCACGATAGCGAGGTAGTAGTAATTTCTTTAATTGCATGAGCTGCTGCATGTTACCTGCTGAAATTCTTAGGCGTCGTTTGAAATCTGCGTCGTCTGAGCTCTGCTCGAGTTCAAGAGCCAGCATGTTTGGCTCGTAAATAGCGCTATAGCCTCGCAAAACGATTCTCATAGGGAGAATAAAGTCGTCATTAATGGTGCTAACTTCCAGTGGTTCAAATAAGTGAGTTCTGAAAGTGTAAAACGCACCGTGGGAACCAATCGTTGAACCTAACAAGGATTCTTGGTGCTTTACTCGAGACTGGTATTGCCAATACGCCGCTTCACCTTGGTTATCAGTACTCATTATTTGATATGTTGCGTTAACCACTCCAACGTTCTCATTTTGATAATGCTGACTAGCTAGCAACAAAGAATCGCAAGAAATCAATGCCGACGTGTCACTCAGTGCGGTAATGTCCGAGCTAACATGACGCATTTCTTCGTTGAGTAGGGCAACTTTACCGCGATTGACTTGGTGATCATTAATAATGAACAGAGTATCAGAGCAGATTGCTTCTTGAATTGTCGCTTGAGCAATCTCGGCTGTGTTATCTGTGCAGCCATCACATGCGATCACTACTCTTAATTTATCCCTCGGGTAGTCTAGGCTCGCAAGGTTACGGATCTTCTCTGCTATCCATTGTGCTTCATTGTAGGCGGGCACGATGACAGTAATAGAGGGTAGCTGGCTGTCTGTTTTGGAGGCTTTGTAAGCTCGCTCTACAAATGGTGCTTTGGTTTCGGCTTGCTGTTTTAAAGGAAGCCATTTAAGGAGCAGTGGGTACCCAACGTGATGATAGACAATCAAAAACGCGGATAAACCAAACCCTATAATCCAAAGTAAATCATTCATAGCTAGCCTCCTTGGCCAAACGTGAGTAGCGACTCACCATGTCTCTGATATCAAAGTGTTTGAGAATAAAAGTTCGAGGAGAACGGTGTGATGATTCCAGTTGTTGTGATAACGCTTCGGCCAACGAAAACACGCGATTTGCTTCAACCAGTGTGCTGTTGTTCGGACAGAGCGTCTCTTTCACGCCGCCAACATCCGTCGCGACGCAAGGAATGTCACATGCTTGAGCCTCGAGGGTTGAGAGAGGAAATCCCTCTTGAAGTGATGGTAAGCAAAACAAGTCTAGGCTTTGGTAAAAGCTGGGCATATCGTCGACCAAGCCTAAAAAGGTTACTCGATCTTCAAGTTTTAACGTTCTAACTTGTGCTTCCAATTGAGCTCGCTGAGAACCATCTCCAGCAATGGCTAGATGTGTGTTTGGCGTAAGATGAGAGAATGCTTCGATAAGCACTTTATGGCCTTTAACTGCTTCTAGACGCCCGGCAACGCCAATCACGATTTTGTCGGTTGGAAGTTCAAACAAGTGTCTTGTTGCCGTTTGGTCACCGCTTTTAAACTTCTGACAGTCAATCCCGTTATGGATAGTACAAACTTTGCGATACTTTAACTTAGTCTGTATTTGATGGGCGACAAAGTTAGCATCGGCAACTACTTGCGGGCGGATCATCGTTAGCAAAAGGGACTGTAGTCGAGCTGATTTTTTGTTATTAAGGTGCCATGCGTCGTGCTCGGTATGAATCACTACAGGTACGTGCGCTAAACGTGCAGCAATACCACCATACAGAAGTGGGCCGATATGATGGGTGTGGACCACGTCAGGCTTAAGTCCTTTGAGCATGGAAGTCAGCGTACTGATGGTTTTTCCGCTGAATCCAGGTTTCTTATTAAGAAAGTGCAGTTGGCCTTGGTAGGGCAATAGTTTTTGCCAGCCTTGTAGTGCATGTTCTTTGCTTCCTTCTAAGCTCACGACAAAAACGGAATGGTTTGGCTGCGCAAAACGAAGCATTTCTAGTACGAGCGTTTCTAAACCACCAGGAGCTAAGTGTTGCACGACGTGTAATATCACTTTTTTGCTGTGCTCAGTGTTATTGTGCTTTTGTCTGACTTCCATTTTCAAACCCTCGTTGAGTTCTTTGTTTATTTAGGAAATGCAGACTGCGTGCCAAAAATTAATCATTTAAAAACAATAGGTTAATATTGATGTTTGTGAGACTTTATGTTTATTCTCAATTTGAGATTCATATTAGTGGACATGCTATGAGGCTGTATAAGGCAGTAGTAAAAGAAAAGCACTCGCCGACCGAGTGCTTGTAAATGAGTTCTTATGGCGGTTAGTTTCCGTACACTACGTTAGGTAAAGTGGTGATGACAGGAACACCAAGGTGTTTTTCTAATGCTCTTTTAGAGCGGATAGAGTTATCGGCTAACTCTAGTATCGTCGCTAATCCAATGCCTAAACCAGCGCCACCAATAAATCCTAAAATGACAAATACAAAACTAGGTAAGTTAGTTGGAATCGTTGGCGTGAACGGTTCATCAATGATTTTTACGCGCTTATTCTCTTCAAATTCTCCCAAAGAACCCGTTAGTTGGGCCATCTCATAGCGTTCGACGAGTTCATCATACATTTCTCTCTTCACTGCGACGTCACGAGCTAAGCGGTTGATTTCTGTTGCTGTGCTCCCAAATTGGTGCGCATTTCGCTCTAATTCTTGGATCATGTCTCGCAAGCTGTTGGTTTCTTCCGTAAGTGCTTCAAAACGTCCGCGCATCATTTGTAATTGATGTAGTTGGGAGACAAGTAGAGGCTGTGCTTCGCCAAGACTGTTTACTGTGGTATTGCTCGCGATATCCCATAGTTGAGCACTGTTTAGTTCTGGTTGCTTAGAGTTCAAGAGTACCGAGCGTTCCTGCTCCAACCGGTTTAATTCTCGCAACTTACCTTGCACTAAACTATGCGCCTCTGTGTATTTAGCGCGAAGCAGGGTAAGTTCACTACGAATGTCGATGATTTGCTCTTCCAGTTTACCGATAACCGGGTTCGTTTTGGATAGTTGTTGATCCAAACTGCCTAGACTTCGTGAAACACCAGCAAGCTCCGCCTCCTTTTCGGCTAGCGTTTGTTTGAGGCTAGCAAGGCGAGTAAGGCTTTGAGCTTGCATTTCGGGCGTCGCGTCTGAGTAAGTATTTTTATATTCTGCAAAGGCTTGCTCTGCCTTGTCTAGTTCTTCCCTGCGTTTGTTGATGTGGATAGTCAAAAAATGGCTCGAATCTTTAATCGAAGAACGCTCAGGAGCCAAAAGCTGTTCGACAAAATGCTCTCTGACAGACAGCAGCATCGACTCCATTCCTTCTGATTTACCACTTTGCAATTGAATTTGAATGAAGTCTTTACCGAGTGGCTGAACAGACAGGCGCGACGCGAGATCTTTTATGATGAACTCTTGCTCTTTTGCACTCATCTCGTCATTGATCAGCGATTGTTCTTTTGCGACAGAATACAAAACGTGTCGGCTTTTTAGCAGAGTACTGAGTGCGCTCAATCGGTCTTTAAGCATTGTTGAGACGGCAAGGTCTTGAAGGAACGGGTTCATTTTCGCTGTCTCTTGAATAAGCATGCTGGTATGAGCAACATAAGTCGTCGGAACCAGTTTACTTACGATGAAACCCAGCACAGGCAATACAAGCATAGGAATAACGATCATGTAGCGACGTCTCCAAGCTCCATGTAACAGTACGCTGAGGTTTTCTCTTAAATCGTTCATAGCGCCCTCACTAATTTATCAACTTGGTTGGCTCTTGCTTCCCAGCTTTGCTGTTGAACATATTGCTTTGAGTTTGCCGGGGGGGGGATCAGGTGATCGAGACTGGCACGCACGTCTTCGACATCTTGAACCACATGAAGCATATGTTTGTAGGGCATTAATGCAGGAAATGGTGTGCTGATAACAGGGGTTCCTGTTGCCAAATACTCAAGAAGTTTAAGCGGATTACATGCCTTGATTTGAGCGTTATCAACAAAGGGCAACCAACTGGCATCCCAGTGTTGGGAGTAACGTGGCAGAGTGTGATGCGCTCTCGGGCCCAGGTAGTATACGTTGCATCTTTGTGGAAGTGGATTATCACTGAACTCGTTAGGGCCGATGAACACGAGATCCCAGTCAGGCGCTTGGTCTGCGACTTGGGCAATTAAGTCGTAATCTAACCATTCAGACAAACTACCATAAAAGCCCAGCACTTTGCGGCCGTTGTCAGGTAAGTCTTTGGCCTTCGGTGCTGGCTCAGAAAACAGACTAACGTTGACACCATGAGGCAAAGTGACGGTTTTATGTGATGGAAACTTGGTGGAGAGTGTTTCGCTTGCCGTAAAGATAACGTTGGCCGCATTAACAAGAGTACGTTCGTGCTTTGTTACCGTGTAGTGGTCAACACCAGCTAAAGCGCTAAAGTCATCGCCACAATAGTAAATCAGTCCACGTGGGTTCATTTCTGCACAAACATCGGCAGCAGTCGGGAGCGACGTCCAAAATACAGGCTTATCAAAACCAAGAGCTTGTAATTGTTTGTTGAGTTGGTGTTTCATCATCTTAGCGGCCACTTTTCTTGCTAATGCAGAATTAGGGGCAGGAATGGTGAGCAAGTTGATGATGTGAATGTTTGGGTTTGTTTCAGAGTCCAATGTTGGCTTGTGTGAGCCTACGTTATTAAATACACGAGTGAGTTTGTTTAACGCACGCTGTATGTCTTTAGAATCCAGCTTAGGTTGACGAAGGCCAATGGAGTTCACCCAAAGGATTCGATGGTTCGCTGCTAGTCGCTTGACAATATGCTGAGTGGAAGAGGGTAACCCACCAAAATCTTCTCCAAATACTACGATGTCCGTCATGTGGCTCTCCTTGAGTCTTGGTTATTTGATTACTAATTAAGTGAGTAATCACAATGCGTGCCAAGGAATTAGCCATTTTAAAACAGTGAGTTATGGGTTTTGTTTATGTTTGAAACTAGGATTTCTCATTTTGACAGTCACTTTGAACAATTCGGCTAACGACAACTGTTAACGCCGCTAGAATGTAAATTGGCCAAGTGAAACCTTGAGTCAGAAACGTGCCTGATACGATGGTACCGATAAGCCCACTTAACACGGCGTTTGCTCCTACAGAGAGGGTGTAATCTGATTTTGGTGTCAGCAATGAGATGGAATGCAAAGAGGTGCGGATCAATGACACAATTAAAGTAATGAACACCGCGAGCCCGACAAAACCCGTTTCTGCTAACACGCCAAACCAAGTACTATGGACGGCGTGGTTGATACCATCCCAGTGTGGGCTATAGAAATAGTAATTAAAGTAGAAGTTATCTAGACCTACGCCAGTCAACGGGTGATGCAGCGCCATTTTAAATGCCGCTTCCCACGCATAAAGTCGCCCCATCGCAGAGGCATCTATACCATCCTCAGCGGCTCCCCCCGATTCTCGTCCTGAAATACCAGCGAATGCGTAGAGTACGATCGCTGCGATAGCGCCTAATACCAAGACTAATGTTTTGCTTTTGATGTGTTTAAAAGCAAAGTAGGCAAATACAGACAGTGAACCTAGTAACCCCCCGCGGCTCTGCGTCTCGATGATCGCAAAGAACAAAACCAAACAGGTGATAAGGGCAAAGAGTCTGAGATGCTTGGGGGAATGTTTCTCCATCAATTGACTAACGGTAAAGGCAAGGGGAAACATCAGCACTAGTGCCAAATCGTTAGGATCACCAAGTACGGAACCTATGGATCGTCCTATTGACACGCGCGTTCCTTCGACTAAATCAATGCCATTCGCTGCGTTTTGTAATGCCACTAAGCCAATCAATAATCCGGCGAAAATAATTGCTTTTGACATCTGTGCGAGCTGTGAAGGTTTAGTAATAAGCCAGGTGATGGCCAACGTCATAATGATGATTTTCCAATAGGTATTTTTGAACACCGTTATTGCGATATCACGACTAGAAGCGAATATGATTCCGATGATCACCAGACCCCAAAATATACACAGCCACTTTAATGAAGGGTGCCAAAAAGCTGTAATCTGGCGGCTTATAAGAAGGTGAAAAGCGAGTGCGGCGAGTGCCCCCAGTGATAACAGTAATGGGATCTTGAAGTTATAGATAACAGGAAAGGCTTCGTGAATACGAAAGAATGAAAAAATAACGAACAGTGTGACAAGCCAAAACGTTTGATTGAGAACAAACAGTAACGCGAGTGGTGCGAAACACAACGCGACAATCAAAATGGGATGAGGCATAACAATCCAAAGCAGGCCGATACCGACAGTGATCGTCAGTGCTGCGATGGACTGTTTTGTTCTCACCTTGGTTTCATTCATAACGAGTATCTCTTCACCTGTCCACGCCTTTTCACTATGTATCGAGTGAGAGCATTTAGCGTCTCTTTACTCATGTAGCGAGTGGCTATCCCTGCCAGCAAACTGCATGTCAAAATGCAAATTGCGATGGCGATGCCTATTGATTGTGAAGAGTGAAGCAGGAACAGTGCCACACCGGATATAATCTGTAATAAAACCATCAGACTTAGGTGGAAAGGCAACGCCATACATTGTTGGCCTACTACATAAGTCAGGCCCAGCTTACACAGTTGTGCGTAATAAAGCGCAATGAACACCCCATAAATACCCAGAGAAGATAAGCCAAACAGCAAAGCAATCGCAACGCACGCAGAGACGACATTTATACCCAGTAGCCAGCGAGTACGACGCTTGTACAAAATGGAGATGTTAATCAACTCACTCCATTCTTTTAACATGGCGATAGGTAGCAAGAATAAGCTGAATAGTACCGCCTCATGATAGGTTTCTGGCAGTAAGTAGGCGATCATCACCATTGCTAATGTGCCAACCACTACACTCAAACCTGTAATGTAAATCATACCTAAGTGTGTGATGCGCACTGCTTCAGTGTTCTTGCGCCCTTCTAAGTAGTTAAATCGACGTGGCATCCACCACATGCCAAATGGCTGCACTAAAATACACATGCCCACTGCAAATTTTACCGCTATCGCGTAAATCCCTAACGTCGCAAGAGAAGTGTTGGCACCAATGAACCAGCGTTCAGCGCCATTGAGACAAAATGCTACTAAACCGGCCATCATCATTGGTAGGCAGTAGTTTAGGTATTGTTTTGCCAATGTCAGCTTAGGAAGGGTGACATTGTAACGGTTAACGATGTGCAGCCAAACAAATTGAGTAATAGCAGCCAACAAGCCCCCCCACAAAACAGAAATAACATGGGGATGAACAGACAGCGCCGCGACGATAAAAATGACCTGAAAAATGGTGGTAGTGACCATGACGTTAAGCAGTGTTCTTGCTTTGTCGTCTTGTGTTCTTAACCAGGCAGTGCCGATTGCAATACTGCCTTCTAGAACGATGGCAAACATAACAATAGCAAATTCGACTCGCGTAAAAGGCGCGGGAATGGGGGCGATTAAAATGATAGTGAGCAAGCTAAGACCGACGACGCCAGCGATGAGTAAAGCAAGTGAGTACAGCTGGTTTAGTAGGCTTGTGCGCGTATTTTGATCCTTTTCAACGCCGACGAATCGATAAAGCGCTTCATGCAAAGCGAAACTGACAAACAAGGTCGTAACAACACCAAAGGTTGTTAGAAGCTCAAGCTTGCCCATTTGTTCTGGTGAGAGAAAGTGGGGCAATACAGGCAGCATGATTAGGCTGATGCTTTTATTGATCACTAAGGCGATAGCAAATAGCGTCATGTTGGTCATTGCTTTAGACATGATCATATCCTTTGATGTCTTGCGGTGTCTTGAGTGTGCAATCATTGTTGGTAGCAATTTCGCTAGCGAGGTGCTGGGCGATTGGTAAATAACAACGTTCGGCTGTGTATAGTTGAGAAACATTGAGTGCTTCGATACCCATCGTTACTTTCATCCACGGCGATTCATTCAAAAGGCGAATTGCGTTGTGTAACGAAGCCACATTGTTAGGCGTGTATTTAATACAATTTCGGCCGTGAGTTAACACGCGGTCCCAATAACTATCATCATGTGGAATGACGACACACATACCTGCAGCGAGCGCTTCCAAAATAGATAACCCAAAAGGTTCGTTGAGACTGGTGGAAACAAACACACCACACTGTGAACGCAATTCATCTAAGTTGTTTGGGCACTCATGCCATTCAACACCTTGTGTGTTGAAGTCCGGTGTTGAATATTCCACACCTGCCACGTTAGGTTTGATGTAACACACGGTGGATTTGATCTTTTTCGACTCATCAAGTGTTAAAGCATCAAGCAAAAGATCGATGTTCTTCCATTTTAGTAAGCTAGCTGCCCAGAAAACGCGGCTTGAAATCGGATTCGCTTGTTTTGGCCAGCGATCTTTCGATAATCCATTAACAAACGTAGATGTATTCAAACCACACCAATAACGTTCGGTGGCTGGCTTCTCTGTTTTGAGGTAGGCCTGTAATGCTTCTACCATTGATTCGCGGGTGTTTGCCAAGTAGTAAATTGCCGATGCTTTTACTAAGCAGTAGCCAGCAGATCTCGATCGTCCAATAGGACCATGAACCATCTGTACCACAGGCTTTTTGCTAATTAATCGTAGTAAGTACAAAGGCATATCATTACTTGGGCAAGATAGGCCCAAAAAGCTATCTATTTTTGGCAGCTTCATGCACGCGTAGAGAAGTTGGAGAAAGTAGTAAGCGTTCATCAACCAGTAGGTCAGGCCATGAGTCGAGTTAAATGGTGATGGTTTTATTTTTATAACTTGCACACGCGGTGTATCACTAAGCAGTGACGCCCAATGCTCTGGATTTGTAGTGAGTAGATAACCAATCACGTTCAGCTTATCGCACTGCTTAAGGAGCTCTGCATTCGCGATTTTGGATCCACCTTGCATTGGGATGGCGTCGAACATCAATACACGTTTCATGACCGGGCTCCTCAATTGATGCTCAACCAGCGTGAAAGAGGCTTCATGCAGTGAGTCATTGGCATTGGTGTAATGGCGTTGTTATTAAGTTCACCTTCGTAAATACGTTCAATAGCGTTGATAGATGCAGTCGTCGTTAAGTGCTGGCTAGCATGTAGGTAAGCGCTTTCCGCCAGCTTGTTTCTTAATGCCGCGTCTTGCATGACTTGTTGAATCGCGTTTAACAGGCTCGCCATTCCACTGTTCTGGTACAGCAATGCAGAGTGATTATGCTCGAACAACTCAGGAATGCCTCCCGTTTTAGGAGCCACGATAGGCAGTTGAGCTAAAGCCGCTTCCCCGAGCACGAGACCAAAGGCCTCTTCATAGGCGCCGCTAATAAAAGCGTCTGCATTACCACACATCCACGCTCCGGCATTGTGTTGCTCCCCGACAAAGTGCACTCGTTCTTGGATACCAAGATCCGCGGCAAGCTGTTGCAATGCTTCTCTTTCTTCGCCGTCACCAACAATAACAAGGTGAGGGTTGTGGTGGTGGTAGTTGTGCATGCGCATTGCGCGAATAAGGCGGTCGAACCCTTTGCGCTTAATCAGCGAACCCACCGACAGAAAGGTAAAGGCCTGTGATGGGATTCCGAGGCGATCTTTAATGTCGATGGGGGTATCCACGCCTTGAAGTGACACGCCGTTGTGTACGACATGAAGTTGGTTTTGCGGGTAGCCGTCCTGAAGAATTTCGCGTCCAACATCTTTGCTAACGCAAATCAATTTTGGAGAGAGGTGAAGTCCGAGAGAGAAGCGATCGCGCAATGTATAATGGCAATGAAGTTGCGTGACAAGTGGTATATGATTCATGCGAGCAGCCAAACACATCCATTGACAAGGGCCGCCGCTATTGACGTGTACCAAGTCGATGCTGTGCTTTTCGATCAAATCTGAGCCTTGTTTGATAAGGCTATTCCACCCGCTAATATCCCAGCGTGGAGCGCTCCAACCACCAACCAAATTGAAGGCTGAATGTTCCGCTTCAATTCCGAGCGATTGGCACTTATCGATTAATGGTTGGCAGTTTGACCATACGAATGGCTCAAACTTATTGCGGTCGATTCCTGAAATGAGATCCAGAAGCACCACTTCACTGCCGCGAATCCAATTATCACCATAATGAACATATAGAATGCGTTTTGGCGTAGTCATAAGTCACCTCTGTCTCATCATTAATCTGCGTTAACTGCTGAGCTGCAATAGAGATGCCAAAATATGCCATTAGTTTATGTGATTGAATCTTATATGATATTTATGTTTGGAACTCATCATTCTCATATTGAGAACCAATATGGATTAGTGATCCGTTTCAATTTGATATTTTTGTAGCAATACGGGAATCACACTTTGCGCTGAGAAATCATCAATGATGGTTTGTCGAGCATTCTGGCGAATGAGTGATTGTTGCGCTTCACCAATCGACATCCAGTCATGAAGACATTTAGCAAGAGAGGGAATGTCTTCGACGATAAAACCATTTTTACCCGTTTGGATAATATCTGGAAGACGACCTACACGTAAGCTCATCACGGCAATGCCTCTCGACATGGCTTCAAGCGCCGCCATTGGAAGACCCTCATAACGAGAAGAGATAATAAGTACGCTGATATTTTCCCAAACACCTTCCATATCGGTTTGATGGCCGAAGAAAGTCACATTTTGAGGGGCAGTTTGATTAAGCGACTCTTTTTCTGGGCCATCACCGTACACACTAAACTGTAATGTTGGACAGAGCCTCGCTACCTCAATAAATTGATCGGCGCCTTTTTCCTGGCTCAATCGGCCGACAAAAGCGATCTCCTGATAGTTGAGTTGACTGTTGGGAATCGAAACAAAGTTATTCAGCAGTTCTGAAGAACAAAAAACTTTGCGCTGAATACTTGGACTGACAGCAAAGCAATAGTCAGATAGGCTGCCTGAGCTTCTATCAAGCCAATCGTATAGCCATAGCTTCCCTGAGGACGATTCACCAGCATGATAAGTTGAAATCAAACGAGGAAACGTACGGGTGAGCAGTTTGGCGCAGCGCGACAAAATCGACGCTTTATAACCATGGGAGTGAACCACTGAGGGTTGGTGATTGGCGACGGCGCTTGTTAGGTGTTTAATTTTTAAAGCTTTATTGGGCTCGCCAGACAAATAGTTTAAGTAACTCACAGGGATCGCGACTTCTTTTGCCTTCTGTACAATCTGAGCGGCTGGCGAATACTCAGTGGTTAGCACAACTCGAGCTTTGTTTCCAAAGGCGATTAATCCCCGAGCTAGCTCGATAACGTGACTTTCAATGCCACCGAATAGACGGCTATCAAGCAAGATCCAAATTTCACCAATGGCAGGTTTATCAAGATTGTTCGAGATTAATTTCATCCGCTTCCCACGCTTGTTTTTTTCGGTAAACCGTAGATGGGCTTAACTCCAGCATGACAGCGGCGTTGAGGACGTTGCCATCACAGTACGCAATTGCGTTTTGAATTGCTTCACGCTCTACTTGCCACATAGGGCGAATGGTTCCATCAGAGTTAAAGTACGGTGAGGTAGCAGCAGAGGACGGTGTACCAGGCTGCTCCGCTGCGCTAATCGACGGTTCGACCGCAGAAGGTGAAGGTTCCTCAGTATAAACAGGTGGTGGTGTGATTGGTGCAATGTTTGCTGACTCTTGAGCAACATGCGCAGGTGTCGTTGTTTTCGTCACTTTAGACTTTTTAGTGAGTTGAGCGGGTAGGTGGCTCACCGTGACTTTTTCGTCGTTATTAAGCACCACAATGTTACGTATGATGTTTTGTAGTTGCCTTACATTACCCGGCCATTCGTAATGCTTGATGATATGTTGAGCTTCGCTGTCGATTGTTGAGAATTTCTTTTTGTCCTGTTTGGCGTAAGTGGTCAAGAAGTGCTTGGCAAGCGTGACGATGTCACTTCCTCGTTCACGTAATGGGGGCATATCGATAGGTATAACGTGCACACGGTAGTATAAGTCTTCACGAAAACGACCTTCTTCTACTTCTGTTAATGGATCTCGGTTAGTGGCACAAATGATTCTCACATCCACTTTCATTTCTCGAGTGCCACCAAGAGGGGTGTAAGTGCCCGTTTGTAGAAAGCGGAGCAACTTCTTTTGCATCTCAAGTTCCATTTCACACAGCTCATCAAGAAAAAGCGTGCCACCATGTGCCAGCGTCGCCGCACCTTTTCGATCTGTTGTTGCTCCAGTAAAGGCCCCTTTAACGTGACCAAAAATCTCACTTTCCATCAAATCTCGTGGAATAGCCCCACAGTTAATTGCAATAAAAGGCTTGTCTTTACGGTCGCTCTGGCGGTGGACGGCTTCAGCACAAACTTCTTTACCTGTGCCGCTTTCTCCCACAATAAACACACTGGCAGAAGTTGGCGCAACAGCATCAATGGTCTTGTATACCGCCTGCATCGGGAGGCTTGAACCGATGAATCCGTGATAGTTGTGGCGATCAAACTTGGACTGAATATTTTCCACCAAATCTTCCAATTTGGCGCGTTTGAGGTGCAATGCGACTGATGTTTTTAGGCGATCAGCGTTTATGGGCTTTTCTAAGAAATCTTCCGCACCTTTTTGAATTAGATTAACGGCTAAGTCGACGCTGCCGTGTGCCGTAGCAATAATAACGGACGTAGGAATGTCATTCTGGTTGATCCAATCCAACACGTCTTCGCCAGACATGTCGGGCAGTTTCAAATCGAGAATGATGAGCTGAGGTTTGCTTCTTTCAATAAATTGAATCGCGTCGCGACCTGTCTCGACATGAAAAATGTCATAAGGTTCGTCTTTCACATACTGCTTATAAAGTATGGCTAGTGAAGTAGAGTCCTCTACCAGTAATACCCTTGGTCTCATAGTCCCATCCCAACGTAGTTTGTTTCATTTTTTATGATTTTTGTCAGCACTACTATTTGGCATTATGAGTGGTTTATAGCTCTCTAGTGCTGAAAATTCTCAATTTGAGAAAAGCGTTATTTAAGTATTAGCACAAGGTAGGAAATTTGCGAAAAATCCATACTTTTTAATTGATTAAGTTATACCCAAATAATTTCAAGGTGTGTGGCTTGGCGAGGGTGACTGAATTTGGAGCCTAAATTTCTGAGATGATGTCGGCATCGCGCTTTATCAAACGCGATGCTTCGCTAGGGAGTAAGACACTGATACTACTCAAACCCTTGAGCTTTTCGCTTTTCTAACGCATCAAACGATTCATTGGCGAGTTGAGGAAGTGTTTCACAAAGCTCCAATGCTTTTGGTATTTTTCCTTCGACACAGTACTTCTCAATCATTCTTGCTTGTCTTGAAAGCGTTCGATTGCCTAGAGCGAGAGCAGAACTGCCCAGTGTGTGAACCTCGAACTCTAATGTTTGAAGATCTTTTGTGCTTAATGCTTGCTCTATTTTCTCCATGCGATCGCGTGACTCTTCGACATAGTGATCAATCAAGGTAGGGATGATTTCGGCGCACGTATCTTTGATCATTTGCTGAAGAATATGCTCATCCACTAATTCTTGCTCGATAGTCAATGTGTTATTTATCCTCATAATAGCGCTCCCTATAACATAAACAGTTCGCTTTTTTTAATTTGCTGAGACAGTTTTTCTTTCCACTTTTTTGGTAAGAAACGCAGCTTGGAAACTTGGCGGATTAACTCATCTTTCAGGCTTGGAGTGTGCTTCATGTTCAGTACAGAACCAATCAAGTTCGCATCGCTAGCATCGAGTAGCTTTTTGGCTTGCTCGAGCTGGGTTGCAGTCGTAGAGCCATAATGCGCTACTAACAAAGTAGCATCACATACGCCAGCAATCACTTGAGGCGCAATATTGCTTCGGTTGACACTAAGAAGTGGTGATGTATCTATCACGACGCGCTCGTACTGCGTTAACCATTGTGCAATGTTTTGTTTCAGCGTTGTTGGGTCTCGGTACGCTAACTGAGTACTGGCGAGAGATGGAGCTGGGAGGCCGACTAAAGTTTGATGTGTATTCTCTCGTGTGATCAAATGGCCAACCTTCTCGTCATCATCAAATTCGTGAACAGTGTGATAAGCGGGTTTGAATAAGTTAAGGTCTACATACAAAGTATTGTGGCCTGCTAAAACCAAGCGCTCTGCAAGAGATGACGCCACGGAAGTGACACCATCTTCAGATTTACAACCCACAACACAAATCGTTTTGTGGCCTTTCTGTTCGCTCTGAAGATAAATTTGCTCAATCTCAGCGTGAGTTGCAGGAATAGTCATTACAACGCTCCTATTAACACGATGGTTGTGGTGATTTGTAAAATATCTCTCAATCCGGCCCTCGCTTTTTCAACAAAGCTTTCGTCTTTATGGGGAATGTAAATTGTGTCGCCTGCGCGAATGACTGGCAGCTCATAAATGTTGGCTGTTTTACTAAAGTTCACCAAATCAAATGTTCGGGCTTGGCCTTGGCAGCAAGACATATTGACCACACTGATCTTTTCAAGGTAGGCATTGTCAGTTGGTCCTCCTGCTTCCGCTAACAGATCAAGCACAGTCATGTTGTCATTGAATACGTATCGCCCCGGGTCTCTTACTTCACCTAATACGCGTACCGTGGACTCTTTTGAACGATCTAACCAGTTTTTGTTTTTTTCTGGAATGTAAATGGTATCACCGGGACGAACGCGGGGCAGAATTGACTCATCGCCTGTTTCAAAGTACATCGATAAATTCAATTTACTCACTTTGGCATAACCTAGGCCTCGGTGTGTGACACGGATGTTGTGAATATCTGCATCCATTGTCGGTCCATCGGCGGCAGACAAAATATCCAGAAAATGCATATCTTCGGTGAAACGATAGCGCCCAGGTGCATTGATTTGCCCGAAAACGTATATCGATGCGTCAGAGCTTTGGCTTACCCATTGCGACTTATTATCGGATGGGTCGTCAGGCAATGCATGTACCCTTACGACTGTACCAGCGGAAACTTGAGGTAGGCTTGATGTTGGTGAGCCATCCAGAATGTATTGGTCTAAGTCAAATTGTGTCATTTGACCGTTATTGGCGACTTCAATTTTGGTGGTATCAGCTCGTCGAGTTGGGCCTCCAACGTGTGCAAGCAGATCAATCAAATCCATTTCGTCTGACCACTCGATGCGTCCAGGGCGAACAACTTCTCCCATCACTGCGACCGCTCGACTAGGTGCTACTTTTAACCAAGACTTCTCATTGAAATCGGTTTTCTCCGGCACGAAAATCGCATCTCCTGGTCCAACATTTGGTGGTCTGGCTGAAGATAGTCCTTCTGTATGCGCGGTAAGATCGAATTTGATGACTTTGCCATCGGCTTTTATAACGCGAATTTGGCGAGATTCTGCGTAGCGAGTGGGCCCGCCAGCGTTGGCGAGGATATCCATGAAGCTAGCGCCTTGCTTGCCTTCGTATGCCCCAGGATGGGCGACTTCACCCATCACGTAAACCACATTTGCACCTGCTTTGATTTCTTCTTCCTGTTTTGGGACAAAGATGGTGGCACCTGGCAGGATCTCTGGCAGTAGGCTTTGGTCTCCAGTATCAAGGTACTTTTTCAGGTTAAACATGGTTGGGTTATTGTTTGTTATCACGCGAATTTGTTCAACACTGGCATATCGTGTCACGCCGCCAGCTCGCATTACGACATCAACTAGCGTGGTGTTTGGCTTGTATGAGAACGAGCCAGGTGCGTTGACTTCACCAAAGACTTTGATTGCACGAGCGGAATCTGCGCTGTCACCTGAATTCGCGAGTTTTGCTGCATCAAACTCTTGCTCAATATTCCCTACGAGTGGGGAAGCGGGGACAAATAAGACATCCAGTGATTCTAGTTTTGGCAGCTGGCTATTGTCCCCCGTATCAAGGAAGCGTTTGTAGTCAAATTCAATGTTTTTATTTCCACGTTTCACGATCATTTTATCAAGCTGAGCCCCTGCGCGCAGGCCGCCAGCTTCGTACACAAACATTTGAATGTTGGACCCAGAAGGTAAGGTATATTCACCGGGTTTGACCACGTAGCCTTGAACGGACACTAACAACTGTTGCTGTTTAATAAAAACTCGAGCGTTGTTAACGTCACGATACACGGTCTTTAGCCTGTCGATAATCACGTCTTGGAGTTGTTGTTCATTGTAGCCGGCCACTAATACAGGGCCGACTTCTGGTAAATTAATTCGTCCACGACGATCAACCTGAAACCCTTGGTTTAACGACGCCTCTCCAGGTAAGTTAATCTGTATTAAATCACCGACCTTAACAGTATTGCTCTCATCCGCTATGGAAGAAGGTACCCACGCGACCAGACACAACAACATTAAGAGGATAAATGGTTTCATCGTGTTCATAGCGCGCCTCCTGCCGTTGGGTTTCGGTTTGTTGAGGTATCGCTATCTGAATTAGGGCTAATAACCTCGATGCTTACTCGACGATTAGTTAAACGCACGGCGGATGTTTCACCTTCATAGAGTGGCAGGTTATCTCCGACAGATTTGGTAGTGACTCTCTCTGAAGTGATACCAAATACGGTTAGGTAACGCTTTACTTGTTCTGCACGCGCTTGAGCAAGTTTCTGGTTGTAATCGGGTGTTCCAGTTGCATCCGCATGCCCCGTTACTACAAGAGATAGGTTAGGGTGGTCACGTAAAATGTAGGCTGCTTCTGCCAAATGTCCCATGTACTTCGGGTTGATTTCTGCTGAATCGACAGCAAACTGGTTGTCGATATTAAGTAGTGCATAGATATCCGACACTATGTTTAGGTCGCTACGTAGTGCTTCAATATCATCGGGCGGTGTGCAAGTGGTTTGGCTCAGTACGTAGTCGAGTTGTTGTTCGAGCTGGTTTAAGCGTCGACGCTGAATCACAAGGTCGTTGGCAGCGTCGAGTAAAAGCCCACCTTCTAACTCGCGCGCAATTCTATTTTGTTTTTCAAGGGCCTGAACAACTGCCGCAGGAAAACACCAGCGCGCGCCCTCTTGGATTAGTGCGTCTAGATGTAACTTGGTCAGTTGCCAATCAAACCTTAACCCATGTTCTGGACCTAAAGGCTCGTCAGGCATCACTGGGGAAAACTGATAATTCTCGATCGAGATATCTTGATAGCTTTCCGCCAAGCCACCTTTCCCGTGTTCTGGGTAGTCAAACGACGAACAACCAAACATGCCGACAACAAGACCGCTTACTGCATATCGTCGTATAAGATTTACCATGCCAACCTCCGTTTAAACCGGTATTTTTAGTGTCCTTTTGAGTTAACGGGAATGGCATGGTTGATACGAAGCAAGCTCATGATTTCTAAAGGTTGGCCTGATACGTTTTCAATACTCATGCTTCTTTCACGTTCAACTAGACGCTTATATAAGTAAACAATGGCACCAATCCCTGAAGAATCAAGAAATTGGACGTGCTGTAGGTTAATTTCGACTTCTTTGTGATGATTGTTGTGAATTACTTCATCAATGTGATGTTGTGCTTGTCGACAGCCACTTGCGTCTAAGTCACCAAAAAACTCAATGGCTAACTTGTCTTGATTGATTTCTAGTTTGCGTAATTCCATGACTCTGTCTCCGTTTGTTTTTCTAATTGGATATAGAGCAGGTAACGTGCCAATTTGAAATTAATTAAAAATCAAATAGTTAAATATTGTTAATGATATTGTTCAATTTGAGAAAGGACTGATTCTCAAATTGAGAATCAAAAACGCACACAGAAATGGTTTGCTTATAAGAGGTGTTGAGCCGAAAGAAGTCGTTAGAGCGGGGGCATCATAATTAGATTCCACCTCGATTGACGAACCATCCGCCTTACGTGAATAACGTGTAACGACTAAATGCAAAACCTGTCATAAAGTTTATGATTATCTTTGCAAATTATTACTAATGTTGATTGTTATGAGTCGAAGAATAACTAGTAATAAATAGGTCATCGAGAGGACTTACGTTTCAATAAAGGCGATTTTTTGTACAAGGTCTTCTTATGCCATTAAAAATGACATTAATTGCGTTGGCTGTTATGGCTGCGTCTTCACAGCCTCAAGCGGATACTTCTCTCGCACCACCAGTTTCTCTTGCACAAAGCTATCAGGATGGCATTGATGTGTCTGAATATTGGTATAGCGAAAAACTTGATGGTGTTCGCGCTTATTGGACTGGGCAACATCTCGTGACGAGAAATGGTAATCGAATCTACGCCCCAGATTGGTTTACAGGACCTTTGCCTGATTATCCGTTGGACGGTGAACTTTGGGCTGGGAGAGGTAACTTCCATCTTGTTCAGCAAACGGTATTAGATAAAACTCCTGTAGAGTCTGCTTGGCGACATATCGACTTTATGATCTTTGATATGCCATATTCCGCTGGTGATTATCGGAAGCGTTATTACAACATCAAAGCCTTAGTGCTTGAAGTCGACCAGCCTCATATCAAATATGTCGAGCACCGAGCCATTCAAAATGAAGCTCATCTGTTTACACAGTTGGATAAAATTTCAATATCCGACGGTGAAGGGGTGATGTTGCGGAAGGTATCAAGCCGCTATCAGGCTGGACGCGGTAGTGATTTGCTTAAACTAAAACGATACGCAGATGATGAAGCGTTAGTTGTGGGTTATAAGCCAGGAACAGGGCGCTTATTAGGTATGATGGGAGCAATGTTAGTTCGCTTACCAAATGGCATTGAGTTTTACATCGGTAGCGGATTTACCGATGAAGTGCGTCGCCAGCCTCCGAAAATTGGTTCAACCATTACATTTAGATATAACGGTTTTACACATACTGGTAAACCGCGTTTTGCTCGATTCTTGCGTGAAAGGTTGAAGGAATAGAACGCTCTGCACTTACTAGTTGCCAACGGTTACGCCACATCGTTTGAAGAGATCCTGCCAAAACTGAACGTGGTTTAGGGTTTCTTGCCTAAATGTCCTATGTGCCTCAATGATGCCATACTGGTGACCATGGAGTTGCATACGGTTCTCCACCAAAGTGGCACCATCATTAAGTTGTTGATAGGTACTGTCTAAATAAGCCAAATAAGGTTGCACTTCTTCAACGTAAATGGATTGAAAGACATTTCTTAAGTAGCGGAACTGAGTGGTGTCTCTGTTCGGCCCGCACAATACATTGCTCTGGTTCTGCTCAAGTAGCTGAGTTGTCGCTTTTAACCAAAGGGATGTATTTACCATTGAATAGTAAAGTCGTCCGAGTAAACGAGATTTCTCTAACTCTTCTTGATATTGCGTAACTTCCACATCGGGTAGACGTGAGACGGCGCGGTGGGGTAAATCATACATTTCGCTGAAAATACGATAGACATCGTTAATGCGTGCAATATCATTCGTCGTATTTTGAGATAGCCAATCAGAGGCAGTTAGTTGCTTTTGCATGGCGTCACTTACGAGTAGTAAGTTGTCGAGATGAATGTCTAAATGTTGCCACTTGGTTGCGTAAAGCTCTGCCAATGTCGCGCGTTCTTCATCGCTAAGTGGAAATTCGGATAAACATCGATTCATGACTCTTAAAAGGGCAGTTTGATAATCAAAATCATGAAAGGCATCCTGCACCTTTCCAAGTTGTGAGTTTTTCTCGGCAAGTAAATTAAAGAGTCCGCACTGTCGTAATTGATAGCTCTCTAGCAGGCCAATAGATAGCCTTGGCAATGGCTCGAACAAAACGCGTTTCGCAGGAATCGTTACCGTAGACTGTAGTGTTATTGGAATAGCAGGAACGTCCAATACATTGGCTACACGTTGATGATACTTATCAAACATGGCGTTCTCTGGATTGAACCAGTTATCACAACCATTAAGAATCAAGATTAAGAACAATAAAATAGACCGCACAAATATCCTTTTTTCTAACTTCGTATCCGTTGTCTAGAGAGCAAAATCAACCGCTTTGTAATCTTGTTATAAGTATACTCAACCGTGTGATTATTCGATCAAAAAAGCCAGCGGATGCTGGCCTTTTTTACTTTTTATTGAACTGAAAAGTTCAATTGCACTTCTGGCTCTTGGCGATGCATCCAACGCATTCTGACGCCTAACATAAAGGCCGCAGAAGATAGGCCGATGATAAAACCAAGCCAGAAGCCTTGTGCTCCCATTGGCTCAACAATCCAGTCTGTACGGCCAAGGACGTAACCAATTGGCAAGCCAAGAATCCAATAAGCAATAAAAGTACGGTTGAAGATGGCTCGCATGTCTTTATAGCCGCGTAATGCACCAGCTGCGATCACTTGAACCGCATCCGTACATTGATAAACAGCGGCAAACACGAGCAGGTGCATCGCTAGAGTGATTACCTCTGGGTTGCTAGTATAAAGCTCGGCGATCCACTCGCGAGACAAGACGGTTAAAATCGCTGTGAGAACGGACAAAGCTAGACCAACTATAATGCCGACTCGTGACGCTACGCGCGCGCCATCGACGTTTTCTTCACCAAGTCGATGGCCGACACGAATGCTTACTGCTGCACCAATACTCATTGGTAGCATAAATACCAACGAGGAGAAGTTAATCGCGACTTGATGCGCTGCCACAATGATAGGACCCAGTGGTGAAACGAGCAGCGCAACGACAGCAAACAGTGTCACTTCAAAAAACAGCGCTGCTGCAACAGGAAAGCCGAGTTTGAATAGACGAACTTGCGCTTTCCATTGTGGGCGGTGCCATTCTCCAAATAGATTGATGCTTTTCAATCGCTCTGATGTCATCACATACAGCAATAGCATGGCAAACATGACCCAGTAAACAATCGTGGTTGCTACACCACAGCCAACACCGCCTAATTCAGGTGCACCAAACTTGCCGTACACGAAAATCCAGTTTAGAGGAATGTTGAGCAGCAAACCGATAAAGCCAATCACCATTGCCGGCTTCGTCAATGACATACCATCCGTAAAGCTTCTAAGCGTTTGGAAAAGTAAAAAAGCGGGTACTGCTAATATAACGGCATGAATGTATCCCACCGTTTTTTCTGCCATCAGTGCTTCAACATCCATCAGCCCGAGAATAAACTGGGTTTGAAGCAGGACTGCAATTATCGGCACACTGATCAGCAATGCCAAAACGACGCCTTGCTGAATTTCAAACGGGATTTTCACTCGACGACCAGAGCCATTTAACTGTGCGACAACAGGGACCAATGCCATTAATAAACCCACCCCAAACAAAATGGATGGTAGCCAAATACTTGAAGCGACAGAAACCGCAGCCATGTCGGTGGCGCTAACGCCGCCAGCCATTACGGTATCAACAAACCCCATACCAGTTTGAGCGACAGATGCGATCAATACCGGGGTCGCCAATTTGATAAGACTTGATGCTTCTTCTTTATAGCGATGCACGAAAAATACTCCAGAGCGGAACAATAAGTTGAAAGAATGAGAGTACTCGAGGGCAAAAGATGTGGTGAACGGATCTGATGGTTGATTTTAGTCACGATAAGGTGAAAAAATGCCTCGGAGAAACTCCGCGCAAATGATAAACAATTGTATGTTTATATTCCATAGCTAGGTAGTGAATAGTCGATAACACTGACTGGACGCTCTCTACGCTAAGGATACGCTTTTACTGAGAACAGCAGCGAATCATGGTAATGTTGAAACATGCATGAGAACAAACCAGTGTTCATTGAGCCATGGCTTTATCGTCTGCGGTCTTTATTTCCGGCCCGTAGCGCAGTGTTTAGGGCTTAGTCTTCGACTACAGTTGGTATTAAATCAATAGGTAAAAAGAAATGTTTACAGGAATAGTTCAGGGTACGGCGAAGGTCGTTAAAATTGATAAAAAAGAACGCTTTCAAACGCACGTTGTCGAGTTAAGCGATGAACTTTGTAAAGGGTTAGAAATTGGTGCATCCGTTGCACACAACGGATGTTGTCTAACTGTGACTAAGATCGAAGGCAACCTTATCAGTTTTGATTTAATGCAAGCGACATTGGCTCTTACTAATTTAGGTCGGCTGGTGGAAGGGGATAGCGTAAACATTGAGCGCGCGGCTAAGTTTGGTGACGAAATAGGCGGGCATAGCATGTCTGGTCATATTAGTTTAACGGCAGATATTGTCGATATCATCGATACGCCCAATAACCGCACGATTTGGTTCCAACTGCCGCAAGAATCAATGAAATATGTATTAGCGAAAGGTTACATCGGTTTAGATGGTTGCTCGCTAACTATTGGTGAAGTTGAAACGTGTCGTTTTTCAGTACATCTAATTCCAGAAACCTTGCAGCGAACGCTTTTCGGAGTGAGACAAGTAGGGGAGCGCGTTAATATTGAGTTTGATCCTCAGACTCAAGCAATTGTTGATACTGTTGAGCGCGTTCTTGCAGCAAAACAGCTTTAGAATGAGAAAAAGGAGCCTAGTGCTCCTTTTTCATTTAAGCGTTTTTATATTTCTGATGTTCACATGCTCGAGCTGCTATTCGTAATTGTCATCGATAAATAGTTCGACCTTATCTTGTAACTCATCCACTCGCATATTTAGGTGGATAGCGTGGCAACAAGCTGGGCAATCATCATAAAACTCTTGGTCACCATTACTTGCATCCAATGTAATGCCGATAGAGTGTCCGCAATGCGGGCACTTTACATACCTTTCGGTATAATTTTTCATACAACAACTCCTAATCTCGCAGGGCTTTTAAACACACTATTCATCAAGGAAGCACAGCCCTTTACTTACTTTGCCTACAAGGAAAATAGGCACAATCCAAAGTTAAGTCTCCTTTGATATTAGGTCGAGTTGTTGCTAATTGAGTCGAAATAAGTACAAAACTTGACCCCAAACTCAACCTTGAGCTTAGGGTGATTTTCTGTAGTGATGTGCCTCGAGATTTTACATCTTGAAATATGCAGTGGCTTCCAAATTAATAAGAAATGATTTTATTAATAACCAGTTGAGCCTGTTCCAAGTAATGGCCGCCAAACAAATTACAATGGTTGAGAACATGGTAAAGGTTATAGATATCTTTACGTTCCTCATAGCTTGAAGAAAGTGGCATAACCGATTCGTAGCCTTGATAAAATTCTGGTTGAAATCCACCAAAAAGCTCTGTCATCGCAATATCACACTCCCTGTCCCCCCAATAGCACGCAGGATCGTAACAGATAGGACCGAATGCAGTGAGTGCCGCATTTCCATTCCATAAATCGCCATGCAACAAAGAAGGTTCCGGAGCATGGTTTGCTAGCCGCTGTTTTACGACATCGATAAAGTCATCGATATCAACCAAGGTGACGCCTTTTTCTTTAAGGAGCTGTAATTGCCAACCTATGCGTTGCTCAGCAAAGAATACACACCATTTCTTGTGCCATTTGTTGGGCTGTAGAGTCGAACCGAGATAGTTGTCGGTATCAAAACCAAACTCTTTTTGCTCGCCCCACTGGTGTAGGTGAGCTAATTGTTGCCCAAATTTAAAGCTGTTGGGACCATCTTCTAATGGTTTCGTTGGAAGGTAGTTAAGAATTAGGAATGAGGCATTTTTGGTTTTACCAACCAATACCACCTCAGGTACAAATAGGGTGGATGTTTCACGCAAAAGATGCAGGCTTTCAGCTTCTACCTCAAACTTAGACAAAAACTCGCGATCGTTAATTTTCACAAAATAACGTTGCTCACCATCATTGATCATGTAGCTTTCACTGATATCCCCACCAGACAGCCTTACTTTTTCCGTGATCTGGTAATCGAACAATAAAGTATCAGAAAGCTGTTGCGATATTGCTTGCCACATACAAAACCTCGCGAATCTATTTGACCACCAATAGTTTAGGATAAATAGCAGGGAGTTGGCGTTATGTTGAGCATACTTAGTAAAGAAACCTTCCTCTTAGTGTAGTCAATTTGTATAAATGTGAATCAAATCGCTTATAAGCCTCTGATTTGTTGGCTTAGCATATGGAGATGAGCGTTTACAACAGGTATTATGATTTTTTTGACGTTAGTTCCATTGGTGGCATGAAAATACTGATATGTGATGACTCAGCTGTTGCAAGAAAGCTTATTGCGCGTTCTATCGTACAAGATACATCATTGCATCTTATTGAAGCGCAAGATGGTTATGAGGCGCTTAATATTCTTGCTGAGCAAAATATCGATATTTTGTTTCTCGATTTAACGATGCCCATAATGGATGGTTTTGAGGTCCTCGAATCATTACCTGTTAGTCAGTACGCGACCAAAATCGTCATTATTTCTGGAGATGTTCAACAAGAGGCAAAACAGCGCTGTCTCGATCTTGGTGCTCAAGCTTTTATCGCTAAGCCTCTGACAGAAGAGCAGGTGCTCCCACTATACGAACAATTAGGGCTGCATTATGCGTTCAAACCTAGTCATTCGGTTGATTCTAAAAGCCAGGGTTGCGAAGAGCTTTCCTTACTAGCCAAATTCCGTGAAATTGCGAACATTGCCCTTGGTAAAGGGGCTGCGATTATGGCCGACCATTTACATGAGTTCATCCAACTTCCTGTTCCTCATGTTGGACCTTTGTCCTACGGCGAGCTTCATATGACACTGGTTGATGTGGTTGGGCGTGACAGTTCCGTTGCGGTAGCGCAGAGGTTTGTCGGTGGTGGTATTCACGGAGAGGCACTGGTGTGTTTACGTGGTAGGGATATCAATCAGATTGGGGAAAAATTAGGTTATCTCCTTGAGTTTACGCCTCATAATGAAATCATCTTGAATATTTCTAACCTACTGGTTTCGTCATTTCTCACATCGTTGGGCGATCAACTCGACAAGCAATTCTCACTTCGTCAGCCAGGCATTGTGGATACCTTAACACCTTATTGTGAAGAGCAAGGCGAGTTGGGTGAGCTCTTTACTATCGAATACACCTACATGGCAGAAGCGCTCGATTTCGAGTGCGAGGTACTGTTTTTAATTGATAAGCCATCCGTAGAAATAATCTATGAAATCATGGAGCTAATCTAATGTCCGATATCACGCTGGACATAGCAGACTTTCATTGGGTCACACAAATTCTCGATACGATGGATTCAGGGCTTATTGTTTTGGATCAAGAGTATAAAGTGTGTGTGTGGAACAGTTTTATGCAGTCATACAGTGGCGTTCTATCACAAGAAATTCTTGGTGAATGTTTATTTGAGCATTTTGAAGAGCTGCCAAGAACTTGGCTAGAAACCAAGATAAAAGCTGCCGCCGATCTGGAAACTCGTTCTTTTTCTAGCTGGGAAAACCGACCGTACCTTTTTAAGTTCAACAACTTTTCTCCGGTTTCAAACAGCAGTGATTTTATGTATCAAGATATCGTGATCACGCCGTTAATTGGGCTTTCAGGAGAGGTCAGCCACATAGCGATTCAAGTCAATGATGTTTCTGAAACTGCGAGAAATCGCATTCATTTGAAAGAAACAAATCAACATTTGTCGGAAATCAGTCGCAAAGATGGTTTAACAGGTTTATTTAATCGCGCTTATTGGGAGCAATCATTGAAAGATGAGTTTGCTCACTTAAAAGTTATCGACGGACCATGCTCATTAGTAATATTCGATATCGACCACTTTAAGAAGGTGAATGATACTTATGGTCACCCGACAGGGGACGAAGTCATTCGTCGAACCTCTGCCTTGTTGAGAAAAACAGCAAGGAGCAGTGACATCTGCGGTCGTTTTGGTGGTGAAGAGTTTACGGTACTACTTCCTCACACAAACCAGGAGCAAGCTTGCTATTTCGCAGAGCGTTTGCGCAAAAGAATTGAGCAAGAGATCGTGAAAGTGGAAGATTTTTTGATTAATTACACAATAAGTATTGGTGTTTGCGAGTATAAGCCTTATTTTGAAACTCACACTCAATGGTTAAAGAGTGCCGATGCTGCGCTGTATCGTGCAAAAGAAAATGGTCGTAACCAAACCTGTTTGCATGAAAATGACTGAAATATAAAAAGGTTTGAAGAAACCCTGCATCCGAATTCAGTGAAGCAAAGCTCAATTGTTTGAAAATCATCCAGTTGGTTCGTGAATGTTTGTTAATATGAAATAAGTTAATGAAATTTTCTCGGCATGTCTTACTATTGAAACTATTCTGCTTTCAGCTTCGAAGGCTTGCAATAAACGGAGAAAAACAGTGGTTTTAGAAACCGATGGATATCTCGCTCTTATCGAGCACTTGTCTCTAAATCTAGATATTTTTACGACCGAAATTGGCGACACTGGATCCGAAAGCATCGAAGATGTTGTCACCGATATGGTGGCTTCAAACATCATGGCGATTTTTGAGCAAAATCCAGAACTTCACTCGAGCGTACGCTTCAAATTGTTGAAAGAGGCTGATGCAGTTGTTGAAGATCTTGGTGAGATATTGGCTGGGGTATGGCATAAAAAAGCGACCAATGAACAGATCACGTTCCTTGATGAATACATCGCTCTGGTCAAAAATCTGTTCGATAATGCTGTTGCGACTTACGACTGATATTGTTTTAACTTACAGCAATGTCCGGTTAAAGAGTGAGAGGAGTTACATTGTAACTCTTCTTATTTGCCAAAACTTAGATGCCCAGTATGGGTTGTCGATTCTTGAAATAATCACACCTCTAGACGTCGATGCATGCATGAACTGCTTGTTACCCAAGTAAATTCCGACATGATAAGTTGTACGTCTTGTTTTAAAAAACACTAGATCCCCTTGCTTGGCATCCGTCCAACTTAACTCCACACCTTGCTTTGATTGCTGCTTCGTTGTCCTTGGTAACGAGAGCTGATAAGCCTCAATAAACGCTTTTTGTACAAATGCTGAGCAATCAATTCCAGATTTCTGTGTCCCGCCTAAGCGATAAGGCGTGCCGTGCCACTCTGTGTAAAAGTCGAACAAGTCAGGGTTGTCCGACAATAGCTGATTTGTAGGTGTTGTCACCTGTGCTTGCTTACTAGGCTCAGGCCCAGAAGAGCAGGCGCCTATTAGCACACTGATTATCAAAGGAAAATATACTCGACGCAAATCACCACCTGTCATCTCTATGACTCACAACTGAAATATTAGTGTCATAACCAATCCATAGTATGGGATGCAAATCACGGTTTTGTCTCACAAATGTGACGGAATCACTGCAGAACCGATTCAACCTTAAGAAAGAATAAAAATTGATTATGGCAAAGCGAAAACGCTCACGCACATCACTTTCACTGATTCAGGCTGTCAGTGCAACATTTTTAACTATCATTGCTCTTGTTATAGCCCTTTCTGTCTCAAGTTTCAAAGGAATGGAACAGGTAGGGGAACAATTTGAAGACTTGTCGCAAAAAGCATTACCCATCGCGATGGCAAACGCAAAGTTAACCAGGAATGTATTGGAGATGGTTAAGCTACTCAACCATGGTATGCAGATTACTGAGCCGAAAGAGTTGCCTCTCATAAAAGAGCAAATCGACTCTCTTGCAACTCAAAGCACAACTTTGGTTGTGGAAGCGTCTGGTGTAGCTCAGCAACTCTCGGAGGAGTTAGACACCAAACTAGCGCGTTTACATAACATCACGCAGTCCATTTTGTTGAAGCAATCTTCGGTGATACAAATTCAAATCGATATTGATGCCGCTGTTGGTGGGTTTCGCTATGGGCTTAGCTCTATCGGTCCGGAAATGAATCGAATCAGTTCGTTCCTTAGTGCCGATAATCCTGAGTCGAGCGATGCCGCTAACCGTTTCATTGCTTCTGCGAGCTCAATGGAAAGTACGTTCTTAGTCATGATGATGCACTCAGAATTAAACAAAGCCGAAAAAGAATACCGAGAAATGCGAAATCGCATAGCAGGTATTAAACTCGCCTATGAAGACTTCCAATCTTTCCATCCTGAAGTAAGTGAATATGCAAGCTTAACCGCACCATATGAGATGGTGAAACAAGGCTTTAGTGAAAAGGGCGTGCTGCGTTTGATCCTCGCCAAACTAGAACAAGGGGAATTGCAACGTTCAGAGTTTAAACAGGCTTCGATGCTTGCGGATGAAACCATGCGGTTACTTGATCAAATCTCCCAAACCGCTGGTCAGTTGATCGATGAAAAGGAGCGGGTGGTCAACGAGACCATTGAATCGGTGAGCGTTGTGCTCGTGTTTGCGGCGTGTGTGATTTCTTTTATTATTCTGGTTACTTGGTTTAGCCTAAAGTCATGGACAAACCGAGGGTTAAGGAATGTACTAACGCGTCTTTCAGCACTTACCGAACATGATTTTCGTGACAAGGCAGAAGAAGTCGGCCCCTATGAGCTGAAGGAAGTAGCACGAAAGTTGAATCAAGTAATCGATTCCACACACGACTCCATTCAAACGGTGACACGCAATTGTGAAACGCTTTATCAGACGGCAGAAGTAAGTCACAGTGCAGCCGAACAAACAAGTGATGGGTTGGCAACACAAAATGAAGCGTTGTCGAGTATGATCACGACCATAACGCAGCTTGAAGCCTCTATTCGTGAAATAGCAATGGTGACTAATGCATCTTCACAGGACTCGCTCCTTGCAACCCAACACACTGAAAAAGGGGTTCAAGTCGTGGAACAAAACCGCGAACGTTTGGAGTCATTAGAAAGCTCTTTGGATGTAAATGAACAGTCAATGTTAGAGCTAGACCAGCGTGTTAAACAGATTCGTGAAATGGTGGATATGATCAGTGGGATCGCGGACAACACCAACTTACTTGCTCTCAACGCAGCAATAGAAGCTGCCCGTGCTGGTGAGCAAGGGCGTGGATTTGCGGTTGTCGCTGATGAAGTTCGCAAACTTGCAAGTGATACCTCTCAACAAACTACGAACATCCGAGAAATGATGAGCGAGCTTATTACTGCCGCAGAGCGTTCGCGCCAAGCAGTTAATGATTCAAGAGAAGAAATGACCCACGCGCTACAGTCCAGCAATGAAGTGAAATCGACATTTTCTGATATCAACCTCGCGGTTAAGCACATTCAAGAACGTGTTGAGCAAATCTCAGTTGCTACAGAAGAACAAGAACGAGCGACGGCAGATGTATCTCAATCCATCACGCATATTTCTGATCTTGGCGAACGCACAAAGCTGCAGCTTGAGTCTATGGTTGAGAGTTCTGAGCAAGTGGCGGAAATTGCCGGGCACCAGCAAGCAATGCTGCACAAGTATGAGCTTCATCAGACCGAGTAAATGAGATGTTTCCACCGACTAAAAGCAGAACCTCGGTTCTGCTTTTTTGTTACGGCTACCCATTCAATGGCTCCTATTTACATTGCAAGAGTGAGTTAAATCTCATCTCGTTCATTTCTAAAGGGTTTAGTTATCACAACGTGATGTTAATGCTTTGTTCGAGGGACTCGTTGACTAGAATGTCGTCAGAATTCAAAGGAATGAATCATGCAACTTCACTCGATTTCTTTATATCCAGAGAAAGCTAAAGCCTTTTGCTTGAAGCATAAGGAGTGGTTTTGTGATCGATAAAGTTTGCCCCGTTGTTCTACGTAATCAAAATCAAGAGATCCTACTTTTTAAACATCCGTTGGCGGGTGTTCAGCTCGTCAAGGGCACTGTTGAAGTGTTTGATGAAAGTTACATCATAGCAGCCAAGCGGGAGCTCGCTGAGGAGTCTGGTATCACACATGTTCGTTCCGCACGATATTTATGCTCATGGGACAGTGGCTTTCAAAATCAAGTATGGCATTTTGTTTTGTGTGAGTGTGCTGGCCTCGCTAATTCATGGCTGTTTCATACGCAAGACGATGGCGGACATGATTTTGCGTTCTTCTGGCACGATGCCGAGAGCGGCCTTCCCGCGAATGCACATACTGTGTTTCAGCGCGGGCTGGAAAAGGTACGAGAGTTGATAAACCAAGGCGTGATTTAAAGGAGGATTCTGTCATTGCATTGGCGGATTTGGGCGAAACGCCACAGCAAACACTATGCTTCTACTAGAAGCAAATAAGGAAGGTAGAGCAGACGTTACTGTTCTCATCGTGTTGATAATGGCACTGTCGATCTCAAAAATGGCGATGAGATTACAAATGTTTAAGTGACTTCTATATGCTTTGCTCATTCATTCAGATAAGGAAACGGTAATGGATAAATTCGTCGTGTTTCTCTTATGCCTTTTTATGACAGTTGGCGGAGTGGTTCATCTTTATGACAACATTGTTGGTGGCTTTTTACCTTACGATTTTGCGCCACGCTGGTTGAATATGTATTGGAGCGCTTTGGGACTATTGGACTTATTAGCAGCGTATCTATTGGTCAAGCATCGCCGCTCTGGCCTAGTCGTTATGTTATTGATTCTTATAACCAATGTTATCTTTAGTTCGCACGCTCACTATACATTAGAAATATTAGATAACAACGTCGCCCTACAAATGAAGACACTGTTTTTAGGGTTCTCATTTGGGGTATCTATCTGGTTATGGAATGCGCGAAAACATAGTCAATCGCGCCAAATATTTCGTTAATTATTATTTTCACAACACTCGATTAAGGATTGTAAACAGGGACTCGTTATGAACGATTTTAAAGACTTGGCCAGTTTTGCTGGTTTCAGCGTACTGACAGGTTTGAGCTTTGCCACCACTTTCTTCAGCCTTGCTTTTCTATACAGCTCAATAGAAGCACAGCAAGTAATGAACACCAATGCTTTGGCATGTGCAGTGCTTGGTGTTGTTGGTTTATTTGTTGGTATTACTCAGCTAAACAAAAAGCGTCAGCTAGCAGAAAACTAATCTGTTCTTACACATCATGAGGATGAAGTAGTGTTTAACAGGGGTTTAGGCTTGGTCTATTCGTTTTGTTGACATACTTCATCCAACAATATTTTTTTCAACCATTACTTCTTCTCTTTATTGTAGCGAAAGGGCTGCGTTAAAAGCTTATCTAATCTTTGCTCTTCTTCGTCTCTAATTTCTGGCACACCAATAACAACATCATCATGACCCAACTTAGGCTGAGCTCGGTATGTCCCAAAAAAGCGGTCCCAAACTGAAAGGAAAAAACCAAAGTTTGAGTGGGTCTCTTTTACTATCACTGAATGGTGTACGCGATGCATGTCTGGTGTAACGATGACGTTTCGCAGTTTTTGGTCTATGGATAAAGCCAGTTTTGCATTACTGTGATTAAACATCGCGCTCGCATTAAGCACAATTTCAAATACCACAATTCCGATAGGTGAAACACCTAAGATAAACACGGCTGCAATTTTTACTCCCATTGAAATGATTATTTCGAAGGGATGAAAGCGTGCGCCTGTAGTGACGTCTATGTCGAGATCGGCGTGATGCATTCGGTGAATCTTCCACAGCGGCTTTACATGATGAAAGACAACATGCTGAGCGTAAATGACGAAATCAAGCAAAATGACGGTTAGAAAAATATTTAACCAAGCGGGGAGGGACAGAATATTCAGCAGCCCCCACTGTTGCTCCTGAGCTATGACCGCAGCTTGAAAGGCGGCGATAGGCATGATTAAAGCAATAACTAGGCTGTTAAAAGCGACCAATGACAAGTTATTGACCCAGCGAAACCTGCGCGAAGCGGTCAGTGTTTTTCTAGGCAATTTGTTTTCCCAAATGGCACAAAGCAATAATACGCCAAGGAAAAAGCCTAATCTGAGCCATGAGGGTTCTTGAAATGTCGTTTCTGTCACTGTCATTCCCTTATTTATTTCTTTATCTATGACCGAGATAAGAGTGAAATTATTTCAACACACTGCTGATGGGCTTATCTTGAGGCGAAGCCATAATATCAGTAGAATCGCGCTCTACTTTTTACTTGGCATTACTTACCATGAGAATTCACGCTTTCCACCGTTTATATCAGTACCGACAATCTATCTCAACCAAGCCTTTCAACGCGCGTGGATGTAAAGTGGTTCGTTGCCAATATTGCCAGGTTTCTGAGCAACACTGTTTGTGCGACCTTCAGCCAAACATCAAGGCCAATATTGCATGTATGTTGATTGTTTCTGAAAACGAAGTGTTTAAGCCAAGTAATACCGGTCGTCTAATCGCTGATACGATTCAAGAGACTTACGTGTATCAATGGAACCGAACAGAACCGTCTGAAGAGATGCTAGCGCTACTACAGGATGACAGTTATCAACCGGTGATTGTATTTCCTGCAGACTATGTGGATGATCCCTCTCGTTTAATTGAAGATCTAGAGCCAGGGCGATTGGTAAAAGAAGATGTCGAGAACAAAAAATGGTTGCTGATCTTTATTGATGGTAGCTGGCGTGAGGCACGAAAGATATTCCGTCGTTCTGATTTTCTTAAATCTTTGCCTGTGCTTTCCATTGAGCCGGAATCTCTGTCTGAATACATCATGCGCCGCTCCGAGAATGATCAGCATCTTTCAACCGCCGAAGTCGCGACATTAGTTTTAAAACAAGCTGGTGAGCCTAAAGCTGCGGAATGCCTTCAATTGTGGTTTGAAGCCTTCAGAGAAACTTACATGCTGAGCAAGACTCGAGTCAAAAGCGACCCTAACCAGCCACACTTGAAACGTTTCAAAGAGTGGATGAAAACCGAGAGCTGACTCTAAGGAATGAGCTTTTGTTGATGGTATGTTGTTCAACTGGCTTCGGTGAGGGGATAAATCTGCATTCGGTCACGGTTTGCAGGCGTACAGATATGGATAATGCCATCAGTTTATACTTTTGACTCTAGCCATTTTTGAGAGTCGTTTGAAGCATTTTTTAGGAGAGAAATACATGTATTACGGCTTTGATGTCGGTGGCACTAAAATTGAATTTGGTGCATTTAACGAGAAGCTTGAGCGTGTAGCGACGGAACGTGTACCTACACCAACAGACAACTACGAGCTGCTGGTTGATACCATTGCTGAATTGGTGAATAAATACGATACAGAGTTTGGCTGTGAAGGTACGATTGGTCTTGGCCTACCAGGTATGGAAGACGCCGATGATGCAACGGTACTAACAGTTAACGTTCCTGCGGCAAAAGGCAAACCACTTCGTGCTGATCTAGAAGCTAAAATCGGTCGCAGCGTAAAAATTGAAAACGATGCAAACTGTTTCGCGCTTTCTGAAGCCTGGGATGAAGATCTTCAAGATGAACCATCTGTACTAGGTTTGATCCTTGGTACTGGTTTTGGTGGCGGCTTTATCTACGAAGGCAAAGTATTCTCTGGCCGCAACCACGTAGCGGGTGAGGTGGGTCACACACGTCTTCCTATCGACGCATGGTTCCACCTAGGCGAAAACGCACCATTACTGGGTTGTGGCTGTGGCAACAAAGGCTGTTTAGATAGTTACCTATCTGGTCGTGGTTTCGAGCTTCTTTACGCGCATTACTACGGCGAAGAGAAGAAAGCGATCGACATTATTAAAGCGCACGCAGAGGGTGAGGAGAAAGCAGTAGAGCACGTCGAGCGCTTTATGGAGCTGCTAGCGATCTGCTTTGCAAACCTGTTTACTGCAACAGACCCACACACCGTTGTACTTGGTGGCGGCTTATCTAACTTCGAATTGATTTACGAAGAGATGCCAAAACGCATCCCTAAACACTTATTGTCTGTGGCTAAGTGTCCTAAGATCATCAAAGCAAAACACGGTGATTCAGGTGGTGTACGCGGCGCTGCGTTCTTAAACATCAAGTAATGACTTAAACCTTACTCGATATAAAGTAAGAAGAAATTTAAAGCCCCGTTTAGACTTTCAAGGTTAAACGGGGCTTTTACTTATATACCTAAGTAATTTCGGTATGCTCGGGTATAGATCATGAACAAAAGTAGCATGCATAAAAAACTCACGACGAATCGTGAGTTTTCTGTTTGCAGCTAAGCTTATTTGTTCTTTTTGCCTACGCCCAGGTTTTCTTTTTGAGCTAGGGTGATTTTGCTAAAGCCTAATTTTCTGAAGTAGTTGTCGCGGTAGTTTCGCACCGCTTTAGTGTCAGACACTGCTTCGATTTGTTGCTCCATCTTTAGGAACTCAGTGATATCGATACCTTCGGCTTCTGCAACTGCTTCTTGAATGTTGCGGTGCTGCTGGTATGAGAACGTCAGTTCTTTGTCTTGGTCTTTGTAAGTGTAAAGAATGGTGCGAGCCATAGCTGTCTCTCTGAAAAGGTTTCTGTATTAAACAAAAAGGCCAGACTCGCTGACCTTTGAATTTCTAGTTTGAGCTAGATTCTGCCTTGAAGTGGGATAATTGTCACGCTTTCTCCCGCTTTTACTGTATCAATAGCTGGGGAGATTTCGATCAAACAGTTCGCCTCACTCATTGAACGCAGAATACCAGAACCTTGCTTGCCTGTTGTACGAACGGTTAAACGGCCAGTTGCATCCAGTTCATAGACGCCACGGCTAAACTCGGTACGACCTTGTCGAGAGCGAAGGTTTTCAGTCGCGATGGCATTCACTTTCAGAGGCTTCCAGCCTTGTTCGCCTTGCATCTTACGCAGTGCAGGCTCGACAAAGTTAATGAAAGAGACCATCACGGCAACAGGGTTGCCCGGCAGACCAAAGAACGGCTTGTTGTTGATTTGACCAAACGCGAGTGGACGTCCCGGACGCATGTTGATTCGCCAAAAATCGATTTGACCAAGTTTATCCAAGGCAAGTTTGATGTAATCCGCATCACCAACAGATACGCCACCAGAAGTCATAACCACGTCCGCTTGCGCCGATGCGTTTTCCAACGCTTCAATCATTAACTGTTCGTTGTCTTCCAGAATACCGAAATCCAAGATCTCGCAGCCGAGCTTTTCAAGCATGCCCATGATGGTAAAACGGTTGGAATCGTAGATAGAATTCGCTTTTTGCTCTGTTCCCGGTGCTTGTACTTCGTCACCGGTGGAGAACACGGCAACTTTCAATTTGCGGAATACATTCGCTTCACCAAAGCCAAGCGAAGCGATCATGCCCATCTCTGGAGAGGCGAGGCGAGTACCTGCGGTAAAGACGTCACTGCCGATAGCGAGATCTTCACCTGCTTGACGAACGTTTTGGCCTGCTTTGATATTCGCACCGTTAAAGGTGACCTTGTCACCTTCTTGAGAGGCTTGCTCACGCATGACCACTGTGTCGCCGTTAAGTGGTGTTGGTGCGCCGGTCATGATTTTCACCGCTTGACCAACTTCCAGAGGCTGATCGTAAGCATGGCCCGCCATCACTTCAGCAACCACTTGGTAGCTATCGCGGTCAACATCATCACTGCGGATAGCGTAACCGTCCATCGCGGAGTTGGTGTATTGCGGCACGTTTACTGGTGAAATGATATCTTCCGCGAGAACACGGCCATAGGCGTTTTCAATCTTGCATGCTTCTATTTCCGAAACCGTGTTCACCAAAGAAAGGATTTTCTCTTGGCCTTGAACCACAGAAAGGAAAGCAGGAGAAAGTGTGTCGCAACATGCGGCTTCTTTCTCTTTGTTTTTTGGTGCTTTCGCTTCTTGAACATACTGAATAACGAACTGAGCAATCGCTTCAAGATCATTGATGTTCATTTGTGGCAGTTCAGAGTCCAACTCGCCGCTGTCTGACGCGATAGCGATGATGTTTTCATCGTTTGGATAAAGCCAAGGCTTGCCGACTTCTTCACGGTGCAATTCAATTTTAGGAAACGCGATGTTTTTGCAGCCTTCGACCAAAACCACATCAAGCATGTCTTCATCAAAACGTGTTAATAGGAATTCAAACTCCGCTTCGGCTTCTGGCGTTTCTGTCATTAACGCAAAACGGTTGCGAGAAGCAATCAGCATTTGAGATGCGCCAGCTTTGCGTAAACGGTAGCTGTCTTTACCCGGCTTATCGACATCGAAGTTGTGGTGCGCATGTTTTAGCATGCCAATGCGCAGTCCCGCTTCAGTTAGCTTTGGCAATAGGGCTTCAAGTAGTGTGGTTTTGCCTGTGCCTGAATAAGCCGCAAAACCAAGAATAGGAATGTTTAGCGTGTGTTTCATGATTCTAATTGTCCAAATTGCGCCAGTTCTTCCGGAGTGTTCAAGTTGACGAAACAGTTTGGTGAGTCGCTAAAGTCAACGTAACTGGTGTTGCACTCTTTGTAGAGCAGAATGATTTTGCGGTCGCCACGTTCTAAAAACGCGGTGAGTTTGGGCAGTACGCGCTTGTGGTAGAGCGTAAAAACAGGTTGCTGATGGTCACCATCATGCGCGACCAAAATATCGCTGTCTTCTTTGACGGCCTGGCAGAAACGCTCGACAAGGTCGGTGTTAATTTGTGGACTATCGCAAGGTACAAATCCGACCCAGTCAGTTTCAGCATGCATCAAACCCGCGTGAATACCGCCCATAGGCCCAGGGAAATCTTTGAATTGATCACTAAATACGAAACCAAATTTGCTGTACGCATCTTGGTTTCGGTTGGCATTAATTAAAATGCGTGGAGTTTGTGGAGATAAACGTTCAATAACGTGTTCGATGAGTGGCTTCTGATTTAACTCAATCAGACCTTTATCTTTTCCACCCATACGGCTGGCTTGGCCACCAGCCAAAATGACCCAACTAGTTTGTGTTGGTTGAAGCATATGCATTCTCTTGGGATGTTTCTTTTGGTATGACATACAACAGAGGAGACTCTATCAAAGTCTTGTCTTTAATCCACCACTGTTTTTTACATAAGTCGGTCAGTGCGTTTGCCTGATGGCTTGTCACCACGATACTGGAACCACGATCCAAAAGATCTTTTGCCATCACCACCAATCGTTCAATGGATTCTTGGTCTAAAGACGCACTTGGCTCATCCATCAATAAAATCGACGGTTTTAAGATCCAAGCCCTTGCCATGGCAACGCGCTGTTTTTCACCGCCGGACAACACGGAAATATGTTCGTCCGCTAAGGTTTCTAAACCTACCATGCGCAGCGCGTGAATAACTTGAGCTCGTTTATCTTTTTGCGTGTCTTGTTGATATTTCACTCCATAGACTACGTTTTCATATACAGTGCCGTCAAAAAGGTAAGGGGATTGATGGAGATAAATCACATCGACACGACCATTGCGACGCGTCAGTCTTTTCAGCCACGTATCTTTTGGCGCAACAACATCGCCAGTAGAGGGTTTGAGCAAGCCAGCAAGGATTTTGAGTAGGGTAGTTTTGCCCACACCATTGTCACCCTTGAGATAAATGGCATCATTTGGGCCGATGGCTAACTCAGGGATGTGGAAAAGCACACGCTCTTTAAAGCGCATGGATAACTGTTCGGCGGTGATTTTTATAGTCATAATTCGCCTCGACATGGGGTTAATGGTGAGTCGTTTGTTTGCTTCATGTTCTATGTTCTGAGGTAGCCTTTGCCTCTCATACTTGATAAGAAGAAGTTTAGAGCCAACGCTAAAGATAGTAATACAATTCCTAATGCAACTCCTTGCGCAAAAGCACCTTTACTGCTTTCCATTGCGATAGCCGTGGGAATATTTCGCGTCACGCCCATAATGTTCCCACCAACCATCATTGAGCAGCCCACCTCGGTCACGATACGTGAAAACCCTGCAATGATAGCCGCAAGTAGAGGAAAGCGGGTTTCCCAAATCATCGTAGCTGCCAAGCGCGGAATGGAGACGCCCAGCGTGATGGCAGTTTCCACTGCACGACGGTCGCTAGATTGTAATGCACCATGCATCATCGATACCAAAACAGGGAAGCAGATCACCATTTGGCCGAAGATCATTGCCTTCTGAGTGAACAGCATTTGCCAGTCTCCCCAAGGGCCAGCACGCGACAGCAACATGTACAGCAACAGGCCAATCACCACGGTAGGGACCGCTTGCAGCGTATTTACGATCGACAACAAAAACCATTTACCGCGAAAGTCGGTATACGCCAGTACAAAGGACATCAAAATAGCCGGCAATACCACTAAAGATATTGCCGTGATAGAAACACTAAAGGAGACCGCAACGATCTCCCATAGGTCTGCATCAAAATTCACCAGCAAGCGAAGCGCTTCCAGTGTTGTATCAGCAAGATTCATATTGCGTTATTTGCTCTCAGCATTCGCAACAAACAGTTGTTTACCGTTCAGGCGGAAACCATTGATAAGTTCCTGTCCGCGAGGGTTCACCAACCAATCACTGAATGCCTTCGCACCTTGGTAGTTGATCGTTGGGTAACGTTCAGGGTTAACAAGAATAACTTGGTATGGGTTAAACAGTTTTTCATCGCCTTGGAACAGAATTTCTAGATCCAATTTGTTTTGATAAGCCAACCATGTGCCGCGGTCTGTCATGGTGTAGCCTTGCATTTCAGACGCCATGTTTAGAGTTGGGCCCATACCTTGACCTACGCTGCGGTAGCCACCAAAGTTTGGTTCGATTTTAGTTTGAGCCCAGAAGCCCATTTCTTTTTTGTGCGTACCAGAATCATCGCCGCGAGAGATGAACGTTGCGTTTTTGTTCGCGATCTCTTTGAATACATCTAACACGCCTTCGTCATTTTTGATTTTTGCTGGGTCAGCTTTCGGGCCAACAATTACAAAGTCGTTATACATCAGTTTACGAGGTAGAACGCCGTAGCCTTTCTCAACGAATGTGCCTTCTGCTTTTGGTGCGTGTGTCATCACCAAATCTACGTCACCGTTTTCGCCCATTTTTAAGGCCTTGCCAGTACCCGCAGCGATAACATCGACTTTGTAGCCCGTGTCTTTCTCAAATTTTGGAAGCAGGTAATCAAGTAACCCTGAATGGTAAGTACTGGTAGTGGTTGCTAGGCGAACGTGCTCGCCATCTTGAGCGGAAAACGCAGAGTAACTTACAAGCGTGATTGACGTCGCAGCCAGAGTTAGCGCAATTTTTTTCATTTTTATGTGTTCCTTTCCAATGATTCTTTGGCTTTTCTCCCGATGTCTTGGGAGAGGCCTCTTGGGCGAGAGCGATTAGTTCAAAGTGCAAGTTGTCTTAGGGTGTTGGAATAACAAACACCAACATCCTGAGATCACTTGAATACGCCCTGTAGCCACCTTATAGCAAACAAGATGCCAACCTTTTACAAGCGAAAAGTGCTCGATTTATGCACTAAATCATGGGGTTATTTGCACAAAAGTTTGCGTTGGTACAAAATGTCGCACTTTTTGTAGGGTATCTCTGTTTAAACTTGGTACACTCTGTCCCATCGAAATCCATCTGGGGTAAATATGTCTACTCAATCCCATCTTAGTACAAACCAACAATATAGCGCCTTTTCCGTACTGGTCGTCGATGATGAATTAGGCATGCAAGCCATCTTGAAAAAGGCATTGGGTAAGCTTTTTTCACATGTCGATACAGCTGGTAGCATCGAAGAAGCAGAACAACTGCGTAATTCTCGACATTATGATCTGATCCTACTGGATATTAATCTGCCAGGGCGTTCTGGAATTGAGTGGGAAGAAGCGTTTGAAGATGATGACAAACGTGCCGATGTGATTTTTATGACGGGTTATGCGGATTTAGAAATTGCCATTCGAGCGCTACAGCTCGGTGCTTCCGACTTTATCCTCAAACCATTCAACCTTGAGCAGATGTTAAAAGCGGTCAGTCGCTGTATGGATCGCCGTTTGAACGAACGCATGCAGTACGCCATGACACGCGATTACCAACGTCACAATACCTCAGAGATCATCGGCGGCTCAGAAAAAACGCGTCTGCTTAAGCAACTTATTAACCAATTTGCACCATCACGCGCTTCTGTTTTGGTGGAAGGTGAGTCGGGTACGGGTAAAGAACTAGTTGCACGAGGTATCCACCAGGCGAGTGGGCGAACGGGCCCGTTTGTGCCAATCAACTGCGGCGCGATTGCACCAGAGCTTTTAGAAAGTGAGTTGTTTGGTCATACATCGGGCGCGTTTACCGGTGCAAAAAAATCGCGTGAAGGTTTGTTCCGTGTTGCGAACGGTGGCACCTTATTTCTTGACGAAATCGGGGAGATGCCACTTGCAATGCAGGCATCATTATTACGTGTGTTAGAGCAGCGTACGATTCGCCCTGTCGGTTCAGAAAGAGAGATCAGTATTGATGTCCGTATCGTAGCGGCAACCAACCGAAACCTGCAAGAAGAGGTCAATCAAGGTAATTTCCGCAGTGACCTCTATTACCGTTTAAACGTTCTGAAAATTGAAGTGTGTCCGCTGCGAGAGCGCAAAACCGACTTATTTGAGTTGGTGCCATTTTTCAGCAACATGCTGACGCGCGAGCTCGGTATGCCTGCGCCAAAATGGGCGCACGAGGACATGGAAGCCATGAGTGAGTACGATTGGCCGGGAAACATTCGTGAGCTGAAAAACTTGATTGAGCGTTGTATCTTGCTTGGTAAACCACCTGCACACTATTGGCGAGAGCTGAATGGCGGGCATTCACTGCCTAATGTATCGATTACTGTTTCTCACTCTGCTGAGTTACCAACCTTTAGAGAAGGCAAAGAATTTACTGGCGAAGGCTATCCAAACAGCTGGACGTTAAAAGAAGTCGAGAAAGCACATATTAAACAAGTCGTTAACTTGCATGAAGGCAATAAGTCTGCTGCTGCTCGTGACTTGGGCGTAGCTCGCAAGACCTTAGAACGTAAGTACAAAGAATGGGATTCTGAGGGTGAGGAATATGCCGACTAACGGCCCACAGCACAAAGGATTGTCAAAATGGACGCACCGTTTTAAAACCATGGTGCGTTATCGCTTGTTATTCTTAACCTCTGCGCCGATTTTCCTCACATTGTTAGCTCTGATCGGCATTACCATTTATTGGTCTATTCATTACACGTGGCAAAATGCGCTGCTTGATGTCTCGGAACGTCTTGGTGTTGCAAATAACAGTGTAACGTTGTTACAGCAAAAGCAAGCCAATTACGTGCGGGCGTTTGCCGATTCGTACGATTTCCGTATTCGCATTAATAAAGGAATGCCACAAGGTGACCTGCAAAAGTGGGTCACAGAGCAGAAGAAAAGATATGCTTTAGATTTTCTCTCTTTCCAACGCGTTAATTCCATGGAAAACAAATTCCGCTTTATGGATCTCACCAAGCGCGAATCGTTTTTTGATGTACTCAATAAAGAAGAACTCGAACGCCTCGATCCTGAACTCGCCAAACGAGCAGAAGTGCCTATTCTTGCTGATGGTGACAGGGAGGCGCGTGGGTTAGTCAGTCGAACCGTGATTCCGGTATACAGCCAAGCGAACGATTTGATCGGCTTTCTTGATGGTGGTTTGCTCCTTAACAATAGTACAGTGCTGGTGGATCAAATCCGCGATCTCATATACTTAAGTGATAATGACCGCCTTCGCCCTGTGGGTACGTTGACGGTATTTCTTGATGATTTGCGTGTGAGCACCAACGTTCCTTTAGACAGCGATCATAGACTAGGGCGCGCTATAGGAACTCGCGTGAGCGCAGAAGTGTATAACCAAGTACTTTCGAAGGGTGAACAGTGGGTTGACCGAGCCTATGTGTATGACGCTTGGTATATTACGGCGTATCAACCGATCAAAGACCAATACGACAACGTCATTGGTATGCTTTATACCGGTTACCTAATGTGGCCATTCGTTAAAGCCTACATGACCAACATTGCCGAAATCAGCTTGATTACGGTTATGTTATTGCTGGTTTCTGGCGTGATGGTATATCGCGGTTCTTATGATCTGTTTCGACCGATCGAACGCATTCACAAAGTGGTGAAGCAGGTCCAACAAGGTAAAGAAAAACGGATTGGCCCGTTAGGATTAGATGCCGATCATGAACTTGCGCAGTTAGCCAGACAGTTTGATGATATGTTAGACGCCCTAGAAGAGCGCAAAATTGAACTGAAAAACTCCGCAGCTCAACTTGAATGCAAAGTTCAAGAGCGTACGGCAAGCCTGAGAGAAAAAACCCAAGATCTTGAACTGCATATTCAATTGCTCAACCAAACCCGCGACAAACTCGTTGTTCATGAAAAACTGGCAGCGCTGGGAGAACTCACCGCGGGGATTGCTCACGAAATTAATAACCCAACCGCCGTGATTCTTGGCAACGTAGAATTGATCCATTTTGAATTGGGTGACGATGCAAGTCGAGTACAAGAAGAAATTGATGCGATTCACGCGCAAATTGATCGTATCCGCAATATCACACGCAGTTTATTGCAATACAGTCGCCAAGGCGGTGTTCAAGATGAAATCACTTGGCAACATGTCAATCCTATTATTGATGAAAGCATCACCTTGGTTAAAACTGGCACCAAGAAACGCGACGTTGAGTTTGTGACTGACCTACAAGCGCATACGTCCGTTGAGATAAACCGTCACCACTTGCTACAAATCTTAGTTAATTTGCAAATGAACGCCATTCACGCAATGAGCGGTAAAGGCACGTTAACAGTAGTCAGTGAAGACTGGATTGAAGAGGGCGAAGTGAAAGGAGCTGCGATTCATGTTATCGATGAGGGCTGCGGTATTAAACCAGAAAACTTGAGTCGAATCTTCTCGCCATTTTACACAACGAAACGAGAAGGCACAGGGTTAGGGCTATCGGTCTCCCAAAGTATCCTCAGCCAAACGGGTGGTGAGCTAAAAGCCGAGTCGGAATGGGGAAAGGGCAGTAAATTCAGTATTTATTTACCTAAAAAAGCCGAGCTGATCCTAGAGGTGACGAATATCGCTTAGTCACTTGTTGTAAGCATTACGGAAGAAAGAGCCAGTTATAATACTGGCTCTTTTTTGTATTCAATGACGCATTTGTACTTGAGCTTTTTGCTTTGAAGAAGCACTGCGATGGTTTCACTAGCGATGAATTAATAAAAACAACACTTGCAGTATGTAGCATGAACAAGTACCGTTGCCCGGTTTTTCTAAATACACCCCAATTGCTAAGGTAAAGGTTTTGATCTCCACAGCGAATATTACTCAACAATTCGGCGCTAAGCCGCTATTCGAAAACATTTCAGTTAAGTTCGGCGAAGGTAATCGCTACGGCTTAATTGGAGCTAACGGTTGTGGTAAATCAACCTTTATGAAGATCCTCAGCGGCGAGCTTGAGCAAACCAGCGGTAACGTGAGTTACGATCCAAACGAGCGTGTTGCAAAACTAAACCAGGACCAGTTCGCTTACGAAGAATTTACGGTAATCGATACCGTTATCATGGGTCATAAAGAGCTATGGGAAGTGAAGAAAGAGCGTGACCGCATCTACTCACTTGCTGAAATGAGCGAAGAAGACGGCATGAAAGTGGCTGACTTAGAAGTTCAGTTTGCTGAAATGGACGGCTACATGGCAGAAGCCAAAGCGGGCGAGCTTCTTCTTGCTGTAGGTATCCCAATGGAGCAACACTTCGGTCTAATGAGTGAAGTAGCACCAGGCTGGAAACTTCGTGTGCTTCTAGCACAGGTTCTATTCGCAGACCCAGATGTGATGCTTCTTGACGAACCTACCAACAACTTGGACATGGACACAATCCGATGGTTGGAAGACACGCTAAACGCGCGTAACTGCACAATGATCATCATTTCGCACGACCGTCACTTCCTAAACTCAGTATGTACACACATGGCTGATTTGGACTACGGTGAGCTACGCGTTTACCCTGGTAACTACGACGAGTACATGACGGCGGCTTCTCAAGCCCGCGAACGTCTACTAAACGACAACGCTAAGAAGAAAGCACAAATCGCTGAGCTACAAACGTTCGTTGCGCGTTTCTCTGCAAACGCATCGAAAGCAAAACAAGCGACATCTCGTGCGAAGCAAATCGACAAGATCAAATTGGACGAAGTGAAAGCGTCTAGTCGTCAAAACCCATTCATTCGTTTTGAACAGTCTAAAGAGTTGTTCCGTAACGCTCTGATTGTAGAAAACCTGAGCCAAGGTTTTGAAGAGGACTTGTTCTCAGACTTCAATGCAATTTTTGAAGTGGGAGAGCGCGTTGCGATCATCGGTGAAAATGGTGTGGGTAAAACAACACTTCTAAACACGCTTGCTGGTGTACTTGAACCGCGTGCTGGTGAGTTCAAATGGTCTGAAAATGCAAACATCGGTTACTACGCGCAAGACCACGCGCATGAGTTTGCCGAAGACATGAATCTAACGGATTGGATGGGTCAATGGCGTCAAGAAGGCGACGACGAGCAAGTGGTTCGTGGTTTCCTAGGTCGTATGCTGTTTGGCCAAGACGACATTAAGAAGTCAGTAAAAGTACTGTCTGGTGGTGAACAAGGTCGTATGCTGCTTGGCAAGCTGATGATGCACAAGCCAAACATGTTGCTAATGGACGAACCAACCAACCACATGGATATGGAATCGATCGAATCTTTGAACACTGCGCTTGAGCAATACAAAGGCACGTTGTTCTTCGTATCTCACGACCGTGTATTCGTAGACTCACTAGCAACGCGTATTATCGAAATCCGCGATGGTAAAATCACAGACTTTAAAGGCACTTACTCTGAGTTCCTAAAATCTCGTGGTGTTGACGCGTAATTACTCGCAAAGCGTTTAAAAAGCAAAAGCCTCGCTATTTAGCGAGGCTTTTTTGATATTTGGCCTTAATCCTTAAACTGACCGGTTATATACGCATAGAGCCCGACCACGCCAAAGGTAATAATCATAGAAAGCATGATACCGCTGGGCGTAAGCAGAAAATTCCACAATTGGTCATTATTCATAGTCCACATCCTCTGTGAATCCGCATTATTGGTTTTAGTTTACACTGAAAAGGTGTTATTGGTTGCCTTTTACATCAAATTCAACCTTGTCGGCTCCTGTAAACACTTGGAAGCGCAAACCTTTCGCACGCGCAATGGTCGTAATACCAAATTGCTTCGCTAGATCTAACCCCATTTGAGTAACGCCAGAGCGAGAAAGCAGAACAGGAATGCCCATTTGAGCCACTTTAATCACCATCTCTGATGTAAGGCGACCAGTTGTGTAGAAAATTTTATCTTCACCTGTCTCTTCTTTGATCCACATCTCACCTGCAAGTGTATCCACTGCGTTGTGACGGCCGACATCTTCCACAAATGACAACACCTCATTCCCTTTGCAAACCGCACAGCCGTGTACTGCGCCCGCTTTTTTGTAGGTGTCGTTGTAATGGGTTAACGCTTCCAGCGCAGAATAAATTTCTGACTGCTTAAGAGAAACTTGAGGCACTTGATAATTTTCAAGTTGCTTCATCACGTTGCCATACATAGTGCCTTGGCCACAACCTGAGGTGACGGTTTTCTTTTTCAGGGCGCCTTCTAAGTGCTCAGTGTTTTCTTTAGTAATCACCGCTGCGGAATGCGTTTCCCAGTCAATAATAACGGATTCAATCGCGGCTGGATCGGACAGGAAGCTTTGGTTTTTTAAATAACCGAGTACTAGTGCTTCTGGACGCGAACCTAGCGTCATGAGCGTGACCACTTCTTTCCAGTTCAGCATGACCGTAAGAGGACGCTCGCAAGCGATTTGCTTCGTGAGCTTTTCGCCGTACTCGTCGTACACATCGACTTCAATGGTTTGCAGGGGATTTTCACTGGTTTTAATAATATTTGGTTTCAGCACAGTCGTGTCCTAGTGATTAAGAGCGTTAGGTTGCTACGCATTTTAGCTTGTTAAGTGGCTAGCAAATCTCATTCCAAAATAGCGGTTCCCACAGAAATTGCGAGGTTTTATGTCAACAATGCATTAAAACTGCGAGTTCGCAGTAATGACACATCAATACATTTGAGTTTCGTCTAGTTTGGTACTTATAGCCTGAGGGAGTATATAGACTAAGTTATATCAGCTTGGCGCGTTTATTGCTTCGAAGACAATAAAAATGGTCGAAAACGGGGGCAAAATGTCCTGTGTGTTTTCAGACCAAAAATAGAAAGACTGGGTGAGTTATGTCGGATAAGAAAGATTTCGAAAAAAATTACGAAAAGACTGAGGATACATGGCCAATCGGCGTAGAGCTTGTTGAGCATGAGATCAGTACAGGGATTTGGGTGACAACCCAATGGCAGTTGACAGGATTTGCGCTGAATCCGACGGAAGAGACTCCAGATGTTTGTCTGTTGCAATTACATAAAGACGAGCGTACAGACTACCGTTTTAACTTAAGCTCTCAGCAACCTAAACTCTTTTTAGTGATGGATAACGTCGAGTCTGGTGAAAAACCAGCGATACAGCTACTGACGGCCTCACAATCTGTTGCGGCGCAATATATGGATGGTGATAACCTTGTACTATCTAACGATATGCCGTTAGCCGTTCAGGCTTGGATGGAAGCCTTTATTGGTCGTCACGGTGAGTTGTTAGAAGTAAGACGCAAGAAACGCAAAGGAGCAGGCAGAGCAAATGGCAACTAGTTTTTTAAGCCGTTGGTCGAAACGTAAACTAGAAGAATCTTCCCAACATGATGAAGAGATTACGCCGATAGCAGAGACGGAGCAATCCGAAGATAATGTCACAGCGCTTTCAAACGCTGACGAAAGCTCAGATGCTTTGAACATCGATGAGGATAGTCAGGCTCCAGACATTACCGCGAGTGTAGAGACTGAAAAAACCGAAGAAATGTCTGTGGCGCAACTGCTGGTTTCTGAAGCTTCAGAAAGCGTTAAGAAAGCCGCGCTGCGCAAAATGTTCTTGTCCGAAGAATTTAACGTGCGTGACGGCCTAGACGATTACGATGATGATTACAGTAACTTAAAGTCACTTTCTCAAGACGTCGCTGAGACGCTGCGTGATTGGGTTAAAGACAAAGTGGAAGACGAACCAGACGCTGAAACTGCGCAAGGGTCTGAGCTTAATGTTAACGATATCGCATCTGAGGTAGTTGAAGACGCAGAGTCAAACACCGACAAAAATGGCCAAATTACTCAAGATGAAAATGAACTGTATATAAACACAGTTCCTGGCGAAAGTGATACTTTTGCTGAAGAATCACAGCCTAACGAGGTGAGACAAAATATACCACACAAAGAATAGGTACATTTTGACTAAACACTCAATGAACCGGCTGAGACAAAATGTCTCAACCGGTTTTTTTATCCCTACTATTTGTCAGTAAAATTGATAACCCATTGATTTTTAGTTGATATTTTATTGGCATGACACTTGCTATTTGTTGCTCAATACCAATCTGGTTGAAGTTAGTACGGACGCACTGCGTAGTATTCATCGCCTATAGACGGCGGAATAAGAATTCTCATTGATAAGTTAATCAGCAGAATCTCCGGCGCTAACTACACTAAGAGATGGAAAAGACTATCCATGTTCATAAATGGAATTGAGCAATGCTGAAACAATTATTAGAACAAGCAACTTCCAATAACGGTAAAGCGAGGCTGTACGCTTTCGAAAATACCGTAGAGTTGACCAATCTTATTCCACCAACCGTAAGCTATGAAAGCGGCGGTAATACTTTGATTGTGGGCCCAACGGCAATCATCGAAAGTGCAGCAGCGCAATTGTCGCAAATGAACAGCCTAACGCTGCTTTCTACCGATGGCGAAAAGGGCACAAATCCCGAGCTTTATTACGCCAATTCGGTTCAGGTTTCAGGGTTCTTAGGTACGTTTGAAGTTCTGATTGAAAATCATGGTTTGACCAACAACCTTGCCAAGGTTGCGATCAATAGCGATTGTTTCGATATCGTACTCGATCTTTGCCTTAACAGCTGCATGTCGGAAGAAGTCCCAGTACCGGGCTACTACCCAGTAGGTCGTGGCTATCCGAAACTGGCTGAAGCGTTGGAAGAGATTCCAACCTTAATGGGGACGTTCGATAAACCGAAATTCTTCCGTTTAGATACCGATTTATGTGCACACAGCTCTCGTGGCGTAAAAGGTTGCGAACGGTGTGTGGATGCTTGTCCGGCAGGGGCACTATCGAGTGAAGGCAGCGACAGAAAGGGCCATCGCATCGAGATCAATCCATACCTATGTCAAGGCGTGGGTACTTGTGCTACGGCGTGTCCGACAGAAGCGATTCATTACGCACTGCCAAACCCTGAAGATACGCAAAAGTTTATTGAACGTACGCTCGCCAACTATGAGCAAGCGGGTGGTTTAGATCCTATCGTATTGATTTGCAGTTCTCGCCACGAGAGCTACAACGTGATGGTACTAAAAGCACTGCCAGATAATGTGATTCCAATTGTGGTGGAAGAACTGCCTTCGGTTGGTATTGATACTTGGTTCGCCGCGCTTGTGAATGGTGCTACTCAGGTGCTGTTTGCGGCTTCACGTTTTATGCCTCAAACCATTATTCGTGTGCTTAATAGCGAAGTAGGTATTGCTCAAGAGCTGCTCGGCCAGCTTGGTATCGCCAAAGAAACCATCGACATTCTGTATCTAGAGTCACTACGTGAAGGTGCTCCGACACTTTGTACCGAGTCTTTTGATTTGGCATTAGGAGACTTGCAAGGCAACAAACGTCAGCGTCTATTTACGGCGTTGGATGCGTTGTCCGCATCACGTATTCCAGTTGAGAACATTGTTGAACTTCCAGCGAACGCACCTTACGGCACAGTCTCTTGTGAAAGTAAAGGTTGTACGTTGTGTATGAGCTGTGTGGCGGTGTGTCCAACACGTGCATTGCATACGGACGGTCGATCTCCGTCGCTTAAGTTCGTCGAGCAAGACTGCATTCAATGTGGGCTGTGCGAGAAAGCGTGTCCAGAGAAAGTGCTGACGCTTACTCCTCGTATGAACTGGGTGAAAGAAGAACGCCAGAAAGCGGTTGTGATTCATGAAGAAAAGGCAGCCGAGTGCATTCGTTGTCACAAGCCCTTTGCTCCGCAATCGATGATCGACATGCTACAAAACAAGTTACGCGGTCACTCTCATTTCTCTGATGAAGCGGCGATCAATCGTATCGCGATGTGTGAAGACTGCCGTGTGATCGACATGTTTGAGTCGATGGCAGAAGACCCAATGAAACAACTGAAATACTAGGAGCTCGCAGTGGACACACAACAAGAACAAACACTGAGAACAGACATTTATCTCGTTTTATCCGCACTTTTTCGTAGTGCTCCTAGTGATGAAATGCTGGCGTTCCTGAAATCGCTAGAAATTGAGCCGTCTGAGAGCGCGATGCAAAAAGCTTGGCTCGCACTGCAACAAGCCGCGAACGAAGCGCAGCGAGAAGCGTTAGAAGAAGAATATCAAGATCTGTTTATTGGCATTGGACGTGGTGAAGTTGTGCCATTCGGATCTTGGCATCGCACTGGCTCGATGATGGAAAAACCGTTAGCGGAAATTCGTCGCGATTTGGATCTTTTAGGCATCGAACGAGAAGAGAACGTGAAAGAGCCTGAAGACCATATTTCTGCACTGTGCGAAGTGATGGCAATGCTGACAGGTGAAGAGGAAGAACTTCAACAAGCGGTGTTTAACAAACACATCGCCCCTTGGTTCCAATCTTTTACGCGCCAACTAGAGAGCGCAGAAAGCGTGAACTTCTACAAGCCAGCTGCACAGCTTTGCGATGCGTTTTTAACGTTAGAGCAAGTGCGCTTTAGCGTGAACACCAAAAGCAGTAAGAACAAATTAAAAATTGATGTGAAAAACGTCACTGATTACGAGTAATCGAGCAGTACTTGGTCATATCGATAGAGAGGCATGAGTCTCCAAAGATCTACCGTAAGGTAAGGAAGCAATGATGAAAGATAATAAAGAAATAAACACAAGCCGTAGGGATCTCCTAAAAGGCTTCACAACCGCTGCCGTTGCCGGTGCTGTTGTTGCGGGAACCACGAAAGTGGCCGTTGCTTCAGAAACGGTTGAGCCTTCTGAAAACGACGTGAAGAAGAAAGGGTATCGTGAAACTCAACACATTCGCGATTACTACGACACACTTTAGGAGATAACGGATGAAACTTGTCAAACGCTCCGACAGTGTGAGCAAAGAAACGAACCAGCTTGGCGTATCTCGTCGTGCATTCATGAAAAACACTTCGCTTGCCGCTGGTGGCGCAGTGGTTGGTGCTAGTCTATTCGCACCGGGAATGATGAAAAAAGCGCAAGCAAAATCAGTCGATCCAGAAGCGAAAACAGAAGTAAAACGTACTATCTGTTCTCACTGTTCAGTGGGTTGTGGTATTTACGCAGAAGTTCAAAATGGTGTTTGGACGGGTCAAGAGCCTGCATTCGACCACCCATTTAACGCCGGTGGTCACTGTGCAAAAGGTGCAGCACTGCGTGAACATGGTCACGGTGAGCGCCGTCTTAAATACCCAATGAAGCTTGAAAACGGTAAGTGGAAAAAGCTTTCTTGGGATCAAGCGATCGAAGAAATCGGTAACAAGGTGATGGACATCCGCAAAGAGTCTGGCCCTGATTCGGTTTACTTCTTGGGAAGCGCAAAGCACAGCAACGAACAAGCGTACTTGTTCCGCAAAATGGCATCACTTTGGGGTACGAACAACGTTGACCACCAAGCGCGTATTTGTCACTCAACAACCGTGGCTGGTGTAGCGAATACTTGGGGTTACGGTGCGATGACCAACTCTTTCAATGACATGCACAACTGTAAGTCGATGCTATTCATTGGTTCAAACCCAGCTGAAGCACACCCAGTAGCGATGCAGCACATTCTGATCGCAAAAGAGAAGAACAACTGTAAGATCGTCGTAGCAGATCCTCGTCGTACACGTACGGCAGCAAAATCGGATCACTATGTATCACTTCGTCCTGGTTCTGACGTAGCATTCATTTGGGGTGTGTTGTGGCACATCTTCGAAAACCAATGGGAAGATAAAGAGTTCATCCGTCAACGTGTATTCGGTATGGATGAGATCCGTGCTGAAGTGGCGAAATGGACGCCAGCAGAAGTTGAGCGCGTAACAGGCGTAAGCGAAGAAGACGTTTACCAAACAGCAAAACTGCTTTCTGAAAATCGCCCAGGCTGTATTGTTTGGTGTATGGGTGGTACTCAGCATACTACTGGTAACAACAACACACGTGCTTACTGTGTGCTTGAGCTAGCGCTTGGTAACATTGGTAAATCAGGCGGCGGCGCAAACATCTTCCGTGGTCACGATAACGTACAAGGCGCAACCGACCTTGGCGTACTTTCTGACACGCTACCGGGCTACTACGGCCTTTCTGAAGGCGCTTGGCGTCATTGGTCAAAAGTGTGGGAAATCGATTACGAATGGATCAAAGGTCGTTTCGATGACAACGCTTACAGCGGTCAGAAACCAATGCACAGTGCAGGTATTCCTGTATCTCGTTGGGTTGATGGTGTACTGGAGAACAAAGACAACATTCGTCAGCGCGAAAACATCCGTGCAATGTTCTACTGGGGACACGCAGTGAACTCTCAAACACGTGGTGTTGAGATGAAAAAAGCGATGCAGAAGTTGGACATGATGGTGATTGTGGACCCTTACCCAACGGTTGCTGCGGTAATGAACGACCGTACCGACGGCGTTTACCTGCTTCCTGCAACAACACAGTTTGAAACACACGGCAGCGTTACCGCATCTAACCGTTCTCTACAATGGCGTGAGCAGGTGATTGAACCTTTGTTTGAATCAAAACCAGACCACGAAATCATGTACCTGCTTTCGAAGAAACTGGGCTATTCCGATCTTCTGTTCAAAAACATCCGTGTTGAAAACAACCAGCCGGTGATTGAAGACCTAACGCGTGAATTCAACAAAGGCATGTGGACGATTGGTTACACAGGCCAAAGCCCAGAGCGTTTGAAAGCGCACCAACAAAACTGGCATACGTTCCACAAAACCACATTGGAAGCGGAAGGTGGCCCTGTCAACGGTGAAACCTACGGTCTACCTTGGCCATGCTGGGGCACACCAGAAATGAAACACCCAGGTACACACATTCTGTACGATACGTCTAAGACGGTTGCAGAAGGTGGCGGTAACTTCCGTACGCGCTTTGGTGTGGAATTCGAAGGCAAAAGCCTTCTTGCAGAAGACAGTTATTCGAAAGGCTGTGAGATCAAAGACGGTTACCCAGAGTTCACTGATAAGTTATTGAAACAACTTGGTTGGTGGGACGACCTAACTGCTGAAGAGAAAGTGGCAGCAGAGGGTAAAAACTGGAAGACTGACCTTTCTGGCGGTATTCAGCGTGTCGCGATCAAGCACGGTTGTATTCCATTTGGTAACGCGAAAGCGCGTGCGATTGTTTGGACGTTCCCAGACCGTGTGCCACTGCATCGTGAACCACTTTACACACCACGTCGTGACCTTGTAACGGATTACCCAACTTGGGAAGACAAAGATGCAATCTTCCGTGTACCTACGTTGTATAAATCCATTCAAGAGCAGGACAAATCGGGCGAGTACCCAATCGTTCTGACTTCTGGCCGTCTGGTTGAATACGAAGGTGGTGGTGAAGAGACGCGTTCAAACCCTTGGCTTGCCGAGCTTCAACAAGAAATGTTTGTTGAAGTGAACCCGAAAGACGCGAACGATCTTGGCTTCAGAGATGGTGATGATGTTTGGGTTGAAGGTGCAGAGAAGGGACGAATCAAGGTGAAAGCGATGGTAACACGTCGTGTGAAACCTGGCTTGGCGTTCATTCCGTTCCACTTTGGCGGTAAGTTCGAAGGTGAAGACCTACGTCCTAAATACCCAGAAGGTACACAGCCTTACGTTGTTGGCGAATCGGCTAACACGGCAACCACTTACGGTTACGACCCGGTTACCTTGATGCAGGAAACCAAAGTAACCCTATGTAACATTCGTAAAGCGTAAGGAGTCTGACAATGGCACGAATGAAATTCCTATGTGACACCAAGCGCTGTATCGAGTGTAACGGCTGTGTTACTGCATGTAAGAACGAAAACGACGATGCGCTTGAATGGGGTATCCAACGTCGTCGCGTTGTGACACTTAATGACGGTGAAGCTGGTGAAAACTCTATCTCTGTTGCTTGTATGCACTGTACCGATGCGCCTTGTATGGCAGTTTGTCCAGCTGATTGTTTCGAACATACCGAAGACGGCATCGTTCTTCACAATAAAGATCTGTGTATCGGTTGTGGTTACTGTTTGTTTGCTTGTCCGTTTGGCGCACCTCAATTTCCTAAACAAGAAGCGTTTGGTGAACGTGGCAAAATGGATAAATGTACTTTCTGCGCGGGCGGCCCAGAAACAGAGCCTGGCTCTGAGGAAGAACGTCAAAAATACGGTGCGAACCGTATCGCAGAAGGCAAGTTACCGATGTGTGCATCGCTTTGTTCAACTAAAGCGCTGCTTGCGGGTGACGCAGAGAAAGTCTCTGACATTTTCCGTCAACGTGTGGTAGAACGCGGCGCGAAAAACGCAGGTTGGACAGACGGAAACGATCTTTCTTACGATGCGACGAAAAGCTAAGTAAGGAGAGGCACATGTTAAACACGCTTAAACGTGCATCTTTAGCAATGCTGACAGCATTGCTGCTGACTTTCGCAATGCCTGCTTCAGCAGAGGAACAATCTTCTAAAGTTATTCAACAGGAGATCACGCAACTCGCCGGGGCAGACTATTGGCGCGAAGTCAGAGAGGGGCAAGAAGGCTACACCACGTCTCAATCGCCAGAACATGGCGTATTGATCAGTAAACCTGGTGAGACTTGGTACATTCTAAAAGAGAAATGGATGTCTCCAGCGGGTGCTGTCGCGATTTTCGGCAGTATTGCAATGGTAATCATGGCTTACGTATTCGTTGGTCCTTTGATGCTTAGCAAGCCGCGTACTGGTAAAAAAATGAAGCGTTGGTCTCGTTTAGACCGCGCGCTTCACTGGAGTATGGCGTTTACATTCTTAACGCTGGCATTCAGTGGTTTGATGCTGGTTTACGGTAAGCACTTCTTAAAACCGTACGTTCCTACTGAGTTCTGGGGCTTTATCGTCATGTTGGCGAAGCAGTACCACAATTACATGGGACCATTGTTCTTCATTTTACTGATGCTCGTGCTCTTTAAATGGTGGCGCAAGTCGATTCCAAACATGACAGATGTTCGTTGGTTTATGAAAATGGGCGGCATGGTTGGTAAACACAAAGGCACACATCCGTCAGCTGGTTTCTCAAACGGTGGTGAGAAGGCAATCTATTGGTTGTTAATCTTCTTTGGTGCTATCGCGGCAGTGAGTGGCTTAGTTCTGGACTTTCCTATCTTTGGCCAAACTCGCCGTGACATGGAGCTTTCTAACTTAGTTCATGCGATTTCGGCGCTGATTCTAATCTGTGGCTTTATCTTCCACATCTATATTGGTCTATTCGGTATGGAAGGTGCGCTAGAAGGCATGGTGACAGGTGAAGTTGATGAAACATGGGCGAAAGAGCATCACGATCTTTGGTATGAAGAAGTGAAATCCAAAGAAGCAATGGGCGAAACAGATACGGCACAAACGGAAGTAAAAGGAGCGAAAGCGAATGAACAAACCTCATAACGGGATTTGGGTTGCGTACATCCTGAGCTGTCTGACCCCGTTTACGTTTCTGATCTCAGGCGTTATCGCAATTATCTATGCGGGTTACCGATTAGATAAGGGAGAAGACAGCGACGTAGTGATTTCTCATTACTACGGTTTAATTCGCACCTTCTTTCTCTACCTGACGTTTTTTGTTGTGTTGATCGTCACCGTCGCGACTTCTAACGGTGTACTCGTTGGCGTGAGTGATTATTGGTTGCATAGTACTTTGCTTGAAACCATCGCTTACTTTATTCCTTGGGTAGGGATGGTGTTTGCTGCATTAGCCATCTTGGTGTGGTTTATGCGAATGTTTCAAGGGATGCAGCAACTGCTCAATAACCAACCACACAGACCATCGACAGGTCCAAACCTTTAATCAGTATTCTTTAAGCAAAACCGCCGTAATAGGCGGTTTTTTTGTTGCTGTTTTGTCTCAAATATGAAGCGTTGAGTCGCAGTGGTGATACTTGATGCAACTTATTGAGTGAATTTACGTAACTGGGCAGAAAATCATAGTTAAGTAAGAAACATGTAAAAAAATCGCGTCACGATGAGACATTAGTCTCACTCACGCTATTGTTCATTTACTCAGGATTCATCGTCCCGTTAAAGTACGCTGCGCTCAGAAATTCAAAGAGTTGCATACGTGAAAATTGCCATCAATACATTCAGTCTACGCATACAGAGGAATCTCTATCGGAGGATGTTTGATTAAGGCATCTTGCTCTCACAAATAAAAAGAGCGAAACGAGCATTAAATGATGCGGCAAGGTAAGAAAAGGACAAACACGTTACGGCTATGATCCCTCAATTCGTCATTCCTATCACGAATCGCTTTGGCGAAAGTTATCACTTCTCTGGTCAGTTACTTACTAGCGGCGAACCTAAAACATTCGTGACCAAACAAGAGGCAATAGAGTTTCTTGAGAGCTTTGGTGAGCTTGACCTTCGCTCTGTCGAGGACTTGTTCTATACGATTGGTCAATTCAAGCCAAACATACCTGACGGTGAGCTTACTTCCCAACACTATAATTCAACGTTTGCCAATGCTTTGGTGAACGGTGACTTACGTGTCGCTCGAATTGTACCTACCGGCGAAAACTACGCACTCTCGTCAGCGGTTACGCCTCCACCGACTCAAAATACCGTCAATGCAAAACCATCGAAGGGAAAGGGGAAGTCGAATAAAAAGAGTGGCAGAAGTGCCGCATCCGCCAAGCCTCAGCAACAAAGCAGCGAAAAACATGAGAAAGCCGGTGATCCTGTATCACTTGTGACGGGTGAAGAAATTCTCGAACTCTATGATATCGAGCTACAACAAGGTACTACTTGGCAGCGTACTTACCGCTCTTCGCAGTCGGATGTAAATCATGGAATGGGCTTTGGTTGGCGACATGCATTTCAGTTTGAATTACGCGAAAAGACGAACGAGAAAGACAATGTTATCGCTTGGGAGTTTGTTGACGATAAGGCCGATATCACAGAATTTGAGCCAGTAGATATTGGAGCAACAAGTTATCAAATATACGCTGGTGCGAGCTGTTATTTCCTGAGCTCAACAACTCGGATTGTAACGCTCGCGAATGGGCATCAATATCGATTTGAACAGAAAGATGATCGTTGGGTTGTTAAACAAGTCAGAAATGGCACGTTTTCAACGTTTCAACTGCAGTATTCTCGAAACCATCGATTGATCGAGATTGCATACAACAAGCGTCCGGTTCTTGAATGTCAATATGATAAGCAAGGACGCCTTGTAGAACTGCTAAATGCAAAGTCCCAAAAAGTTCTGACAACTTATACCTATGATGAGCACGATGATTTGGTCAGTGCAACTAATCATTTAGGCTTAAAGGAACAGTATCAATACCGCGGGCATTTAATTGTTAAACGTGTACGACCAACTGGCTTTACTCATTATTTTGAATGGGATGGCGAAGGTGCAAAAGCGAAATGCATCAGAAACGTTGGGGACGCAGGAATTTATGACTATCGCTTCCATTATCAAGGAAATCACTCTTCTTATTCTGACTCGTTAGATCATCAATGGTCTTTCTTGCATGACGAGCAGGGTAACTTACTCGAGAAAATAAGCCCCACAGGTAAAACTTGGCGATGGCAATATGATGAATTAGGGCGAAAAGCGCAAGCTATCTATCCTGATCAGTCAACGGTCAATTATCAATATAATCAGCATGGTCAATTAGTTTCTAAGTTTCATTCCTCTGGCAAAGAAATTCAATATGGTTATGACGGCTTAGGTAAGTTAGTTAAAACGGTTTCACCTGACGGGGATATCGAGAAGGCTTACTACAATAGCCTCGGTCAAAGAGTTTGGGATACCGACCAGTTTGGCTGTGTCACGGAATATGATTACGATAAACACGGTCAAGTCGTCAAAAAAGAGTCTGAAGATGGTAAGAAAAGTCAGTGGTGGTGGGATGAACAACAAAGACTTATCGCGAATGAAATAGACGGTACATTACTTCGTTATAGCTACAATGAAGAAGATTTAGTGAATGGCGTTGCTTATCCCGATGGGTGTATTGCTCAACTCGCTTATGATCAATTTGGCAGGCGTACATCAGTTCGTTATTTTAACGACGAAGACAAAGTCGGTTATAGCGAAGAATATTCTTACGATGAGCACAGCCGTGTTGCTCAGATTCGAACGCCAGCAGGCATTACCTCGTATCAATGGGGAGCACTCGCGCAACAAGAAGCAGTCATCTTTCCCGATGGCAGCCATATTTCTTACGAATACGATCAACAACGTAACCTGACTAAATTAGTTCGGAGTGACGGCTTAGAGTTCGAATTCCTGTATGACGATGAAGGCCAGCTGTCAGGAACTATCGGGTTTGATAATCTACAAAGCCAATTTGATTATGACGATATGGGGCGGATCCATCGTAAGCAAGTCGCCGATAGGACGGTGCTGTACCGCTATGACGCTGCGGGTTATCTCAAGCACGTCAAAGCAGGAAATGCTAGCGGTATTGTAGAGCACCACTTTAATTATACGCTTGGTGGGCGACTTACGTTCGCCTCCAATCGCCATCAAACATTGCAATACCAATACTCTTCATTCGGGCATTTAACAAAGCGCATTCAAGGTCAGTTTGAGATAGCGCAGGAGTTTAACAGAGTTGGCCAACGCGTATCTCAGGTACTGCCAGATAATACGGAGCTGAACTTCTCTTATGATCGATATGGGCGTTTTTCAGCGATTCGGTTTGGAAACCTAGATTTACCTCAAATCAAATTTCATTACGATGAAATGGGACGAGTTTCCCAAATTGAAACGGCACATTTTAATGAGCGCATCATTTATGATGGTGTTGGTCGTTTGGTTGAACAACATTGGCCAGATAGAGAGAAAAAGTACGTTTACAATGCGCAAAACCGTATTTCATCAATCATTGATAATACGGCAGGAGCAACGCACTATCAGTACGATGCCTTAGGGCAACTGAAACGAGTCAATGCTTCCGGAGAAGTGACTAAGTTTGAATACGATAGTTTTGGCAATCCTACTTTGCCATCTTCAGAGGTATTCGCTGATCGTATTGAAGTACACGATGGTGTCCGGTTCAAATATGACGCGCAAGGAAACCAGACAAAACGTGAGGGGCAAGGACATGTTCAGACTCGCGTATTTGATGCGTTAAATCAGCTCATTGAAGTTCACACCGACGATGGCATCAGTCAATATGAATATGATGCATTAGGGCGCAGGACGAAGAAAATTACACAACAAGGCGTTACGGAGTTCTTGTGGGAAGGGGAACGTTTAATTGGTGAACGCTCTTCATGCGCTTTCCGCTGGTACCTATATCAACCAGAAACCTACACGCCAGTGGCACTGCTAGAAAATGACGTTATTTATTGGTACCAGTGCGATCAAGTTGGTAAACCAGAGCGACTGATCGATTGCGAGGGGAATGTTGTATGGAGTGCCAGCTACGATGCTAACGGCTTTGCTCATGTACATATTGAAAATGTAGCAAATCCACTGCGTTTTCAAGGACAGTACTTCGATCAAGAAACCAGCTTACATTACAACCTCGCTCGGTATTACGATCCTAAACTAGGACGTTTTATCCAACAAGATCCGATATCTATTGCTGGTGGTATTAATCATTACCAATATGCAGTCAACCCTATCCAGTGGATTGATCCAACAGGTTTCCTTTGTGAAGAAGGGCTAAAACGCTTGGGTCAAATGTTGGCAGAGTATCAGGCGCAAAGCGATGTCCCCCAAGAGGTTTGCGATCAGATTTTAGAAGCTGCAAAAGAATCATCCGTCGGAGAAGGTGGCGTTCGCTCGCAAGTCAAAATCCGAAAACCAAAAGGTAAAAATCATATCCGATATGAGTACGATTTAGACCATATTGATTGCGAGAAGAACGAGATTACTTTTTATCGTCATATCAATCACTCAGATGGCACCAGACACGAAGTGCAGTATGTTGTTGGGATTGAGGAGTTTGTAAATGCGCATGTTTTTGACTCAGAGAAAGTTGGTGGAGAGGAAGGTTGCACGATCTTCACTGAAGATCTTGTGCTGAATAAAGCAGAGTATAAAGAAAACTCTGAACTCAATATGAGTGATTATGAGCTAACAGAAAAAAACAAAGCAAAAATTGATGAATGCTTGAAAGAGCGTCAAGAGGCAATGGACGCTCGAACTGGCGAAGAGGGATATAATGCTCAAATTGGCAATATTAACCAACAGTCTGCAAAAATAGGTGAGTTGGCCGCGGATGACTTTGTCCGGAGTAAACGTCCTAACGCTAAGCTGCTTCATCCCAAAGATATTGGAACCTCAATTTCGAAGCCGGGCGATTTTGATATGGTTTACGAGGTGGAAGAGCCGCCACCAGGTGAAATTATAATTGTTGAGGCCAAAGGAGGGAGCAGCCCGCTGGGTAGCAGAAAAATTGGAAATATGGCATATCAGCAAGGGACAACGGAATACACTGCCGAAATCACCAACCTAATGTCTGAAAAAAAGGAAGGAACGACTGAAAAATTAGCTGCCGACGAAATTCAATACGCCGCTTTATCCGGCAGAACTATTCGATATATACATACTCAAGCGAATATCCCTGAAAGTGGTAAGGCCTCAGATGTAAAACTAGAAGTGGCAGAGTTTAAAATTGATTCAAAAGGATTAAGTCAAAATGCAAAGTAAAGAATCGGTCAAATTTTTAGAGCGAAAAGCAAATCCTGAACTTGACACACAAGCCATTGTGAATCGGAAAAAATTTATAAACCGGGTCTTAGATAACAGAAAAGAAGGCCTTAAAATCAGGCGTGAAAACCTAGTCAGTCTTGGTGATTTCGCCATTGAGCAGGTTCGCTGGTACACATGGTTTCAAGCCTCTCATGAAGACGAGCAAATTTGTACATTACGTCTTTACGAAACTTCGCTGATGAGTGCTGGTTATCATATGCTTGCTACGCATCCCAATGATGAATTATCTATCAAGATCCTCGACTATCCTGAAGTAAAGTGGGACGGGGAAGGTATTTTGGAAACGGGGTGCATAAATCCTAATAGATGGATTGATATGTATTTTATATCGACAATTGTACGTGATAGACCTAGTTTAGACGCATTGGCAAGCTTTCCCATTTTTCTAATGAAGAAGAGCTCTACCAAAGCGGGTGAGCTGTCTTATATGCTAGTAGACGTAATTCAGTCGTTCCATAACCGCACATCGGACTACCCTGATAAGCTGGTTGCAGCAATGGACGCAGCGGTAGCTCAAGGGGATAACTGGGCGTTGGAAATTGCGATGGGGATTCTAGAAACCTTCGCAGCGCTCACTACTAACATTGGTTATGATTTTGAGGAAGTGCTCGTTAAAAACCTACAGTTTCAAGAGAAATATCATCTTAAAGAATTGGGACCAGATAGAGTAGGGATCCGCACGTTCATTAATTTCCCTCTGCTTGGCATGGCATGTATGTGGTATGACAAAGGTAACCGTTTATCTGTTGAAACTGGTTGGCTCCCTCCCTATCTTGTCGAAGGACGTTGGTTAGAAGAAGTAAAAGCAGGGAAGATCACTCGATAAACTCCTTTAGTTAGCAATTCAGTATATAAGCCACCTCTCATGAGGTGGCTTTTACGTTTTGTTGAGCTATATGGTGCGCATTATGTTGGTGCACTAAAACCATATTGGTGCATTTATTAGCGTGTTAAGAACCATTTCAAGAATGCCTAATTTTATTAAAGTTCATACAAAACAATAAATTAAAGTGTAAGTGTTAGAAATGTAAATTGTGGAATGAGAATTGCTCTGTTAGACGCTCTATAAATTAAGTTCACCAAATTGGTGATGAGCCTAACTTTGATGCACAGGATAAGTGCGCTACAGATCAACGGAGACAATCATAATGAGTGTAACTGCCAATCAGGTACACGGCGCTGTACAAACTCTCACGCAAAGTTCCGACACACTTTTCTTACTACTTGGCGCAATCATGGTTTTTTTGATGCATGCTGGTTTTGCTTTTCTTGAAGTAGGAACCGTGCGCCAAAAGAACCAAGTTAATGCTTTAGTTAAAATCTTGGCCGATTTCGGTATATCCGCCATCGCGTATTTTTTCATTGGATACTGGGTCGCTTATGGCGGCACCTTCTTCGCTGATGCTGAGACATTATCTCAAGGCAATGGTTACGAGTTAGTGAAGTTCTTTTTCTTGCTGACCTTCGCTGCAGCGATTCCCGCTATTGTTTCAGGTGGTATCGCAGAACGAGCTCGTTTTTATCCGATTCTAATCGCAACATTTTTCACTGTCGGCATCGTATACCCGTTATTTGAGGGAATGATCTGGAACGGAAACTTTGGTGTTCAAGCTTGGTTTGACAATACCTTTGGTTATGGCTTCCACGATTTTGCAGGTTCAGTCGTTGTGCATGGTGTTGGCGGCTGGATAGCGCTTGTTGCCGTCGTGTTTTTGGGCATGAGAAAAGGCAGAGTTCGAGCAGGAAAGCACACCAACTTTGCACCTTCGAATATTCCGTTTTTGGCTTTGGGAGCTTGGATCTTATGTGTGGGGTGGTTTGGCTTCAACGTCATGTCAGCTCAAACTTTGTCAGGCATAAGTGGCTTGGTGGCTATGAACTCATTGATGGCAATGGTCGGGGGCATTGTCGCGTCACTGTTGGTTGGTAAGAATGACCCTGGCTTTATTCATAACGGCCCACTAGCTGGCTTGGTTGCTGTATGTGCGGGCTCAGACTTAATGCATCCTATCGGTGCTTTAGTAACAGGTGCTATTGCTGGCGTGCTATTTGTTTATCTTTTTACCCACCTACAAAACAAAACCAAGATTGATGATGTGCTAGGTGTCTGGCCTTTACACGGTGTATGTGGCGCTTGGGGTGGTATTGCCGCTGGGATTTTTGGTCAAAGCGCATTGGGTGGGCTAGGTGGCGTGAGCATTATCGTTCAGCTTCTAGGAACGCTTTTGGGCCTTTCCATCGCAGTGCTTGGTGCACTTGTAGTCTACGGTGCGATTAATACCAGTATGGGACTGAGGCTTTCAGAAGAAGACGAATTCAATGGCGCTGACCTAGCCATTCATAAAATATCTTCGACCAACGAGGATTGAGGCCAATATGGGAGCGGCATAAAGCCGCTCTTTTAGCAATTGCCTTTCTTGGCTTGGCCAGGAGGACAGAAATTACCATTACCTCGATGGTCATCATCATTGGTGCTGACTCTTACCTTTACATCATCGACTTCGCCTTCAACATTGGTAAGTTGACAGCCTGCCAAAGTCATAAGCAATATAAACGCTAGAGATACTTGTCTCATTGCTGTTCCTCTTAAATTGTAATTCTAATAGTGACCATTACGACTATGGTCTAATCCATATTACTACTGTTGCTATTCTTTCAGTGTTAAGCTAATGAAAAAACAGCAAGGATGAGTTATGAATTTCCCTTATAGAAATATTGTAGTACTTACTGGTGCAGGTATCTCGGCCGAATCTGGTATTCAAACATTTCGTGCGCAAGATGGCCTATGGGAGAATCACCGTATCGAAGATGTAGCAACGCCTGAAGGGTTTGCTCGCGATCCGGACCTTGTTCAAGATTTTTACAACCAACGCCGCAAGAAACTTCAAGATAATGCGATAAAGCCTAATGCAGCGCATGAAGCATTAGGTCGTTTAGAGGCTGAGTTAGAAGGTAAAGTGACGGTCATCACTCAAAATATAGACAACCTTCACGAAAGAGGCGGCAGTCAGAATGTGATTCACATGCATGGTGAGTTGCTCAAGGCCCGCTGTAGTGAATCTAACCAAGTAGTAGAGCACAATGAGGACATTAAGACCGGCGAGCTTTGTCACTGTTGTCAGATCCCTTCACAAATGCGACCACATATTGTTTGGTTTGGTGAAATGCCACTGCGAATGGGGGATATCTACGCGTCATTAGAAGAAGCAGATTTGTTTATTTCTATTGGGACTTCTGGCGTTGTGTATCCCGCAGCAGGTTTTGTTCATGATGCAAAAATGCACGGCGCACATACCATTGAAATTAACCTAGAACCTAGTGCGGTAGAAAGTGAATTTGAGGAAAAACGCTACGGAAAAGCAAGCGTTGAGGTTCCAAAATTAGTTGACGAGATACTGGCTCTAGAAGGAAAAGAAAGAGCGTAGTAACTTCAACAGGAAGAGTTTTTGTCTTGTCATTAAGAACAAAAAAGCGGCTCATGAGCCGCTTTTTCATATCTTTAAAACTAACGAATTAGTTGTTCACTTTTAGCTTTTGGAAGTACTCATCGTACATTACGCTCGCTTCGCCAACTTCATCTTGCCAAGTACCGCTGTCCATCACTTCTTGTGGTGGGAAGATGCTTGGATCATTAGCAAATTCTTTCGGTAGCAGATCGTGTGCCGTTTTAACTGGCGTAGGATAACCAATCTCAAGTGCAATCTTAGCTGCGTTCTCAGGACGTAGTAGGAAATCGATCATCTTATGAGCTGCGTCAACGTTCTTCGCACCAGCTGGAATTGCTAGGCTGTCCATCCAGAAGATAGTGCCTTTTTCTGGCCAGATGATGTCGATGTTCGCGCCTTCTTGACGAGCCATGTATGCAGAACCGTTCCAAAGCATGCCTAGTGAAACTTCACCCGCAAGGTAAGGGTTTGCAGGAAAGTCTGAGTTAAATACTAATACGTTTGGCATTAGCTTTTTCAGTTCTTCGTAAGCGGCTTTGATTTCTTCTGGGTTAGTCGTGTTTGGTGAGTAACCAAGCTTAGTCAATGCAATGTGGAATACTTCGCGAGAATCATCCATCAGCATTAGTTGACCTTCCCACTTGCTATCCCAGAAATCATCCCATTTAGAAACCGATGACTTGTCTAGCATGTCAGCATTGATACCAATACCGGTCGCACCCCAAATGTATGGGATAGAGTAGTTGTTGTTCGGATCGAACGGTTTGTTTAGGAAGTTAGTATCAAGATCGGCAAAATGAGATAATTTCTCTTTGTCGATCTGTTGTAGCATGCCTTCTTTACGCATTTTAGAGACGAAATAGGTAGACGGTACTACCAAGTCGTAACCAGAACCTTGAGTTTTTAGTTTTGCGTACATACTCTCGTTAGATTCGTATGTAGAGTAAATAACTTTGATTCCGGTTTCTTTTGTAAAGTCTTCAAGAACTTCGTTTGGAATGTATTCCGACCAGTTGTAGAAATACAGTTCTTGATCAGCAGCCATTGCAGGGGTAGCGATGAGCGTCGCTGCACATAGAGCGCTTGCGTAGAATTTACTTTTCATTTGTTTTCCGTTTTGTTTCGCGATTGGACAAGTCAATACTAGCTGGAGTTATCAAGTTGAGCCAAATCGCAGTAAGCACAAATATGTTCATTTAGCTTGAATATCGTTGTCTCCTTGTTATGAGACGATAAATCTATGATACCAAGACAAATAAACCTAGCAACGCGCGATTATATCAGCCTAAGACAAAAATAGGCAGCGTATTGCTGCCTATTTTCCTATGGTTGATGACTTGTTACACAAGCTAGATTATTGTCCCGCTTTCAGCTTGAGGAAGTAATCTTCGTATTTAACGGTTAGATCACCAACCGCATCTTGCCATTCAACGCGGTCAAGGTCTTCTTGAGAAGGGAATAGTGGGGCAACGTCTTTAAACTTAGCATTCGATTCCTCCACCGCCGTTAGGTAGCCAGTATCACGAGAGATTTGCTCTGCGATTTCTGGGCGCAGTAAGAAGTCGATCATCTTGTGAGCGGCTTCTACGTTCTTCGCACCGGAAGAGATAGCGAAGTTATCAACCCAGCCGATACCGCCTTCTTTAGGAAAAACGAGTTTAAGGTTCAGGCCTTCACTTTGTGCCGCTGCGGCGCTACCGTTCCAAAGCATACCAACGCCCACTTCGCCAGACATGTAAGGTGCGCCTGGGTTGTCAGAGTTGAAAACTAGAACGTTTGGCATCAACTTTTGTAGCTCAGCGTACGCTTCATCGATTTGCTTAGGGTCTTTTGAGTTACCTGAGTAGCCAAGTTTACGCAGAGCGATATGGAACACTTCACGAGTGTCGTCCATCAACATTACTTGACCTTCAAGCTCAGGCTTCCATAGGTCAGCCCAGCTTTGGAAGTCGTTTGGATCGTACATGTCTGCGTTAACCGCTAGGCCTGTAATCGCAACAACGTGTGGGATAGAGTAGTCGTTACTTGGATCGTAAGGCTTGTCTAGGTAGTTTTTATCTAGGTTGCCGAAGTTTTTCAGCTTAGTCTTATCGATCTTTTGTAGCATGCCTTCGTCACGCATCTTCGCCACGAAGTACGTTGAAGGTACTACTAGGTCATAACCTTGGTTATGAGTTTTTAGCTTTGCATACAAAGTTTCGTTCGACTCGTAAGTCGAGTAGATCACTTTGATGCCAGTTTCTTTAGTAAATTGCTCTAGGATATTACTGTTGATGTAAGGACCCCAGTTCATAAATACTAGTTCTTTATCATCCGCTGTCGCTGTACCAGAGAACAGAGAAAGCGCACATGCACTACCAGCTAATAGAGTAGCCCATTTTTTCATTGACGTTAGCTCCAAACCAAACGTTGTCCAATTTTGGACGATAGATAGAAAAACAGAATGGCATGTAACCATTCTGTTTCGTGATGTTAACAGGTGCGGATTCTACTTCACTTTTTCTCTTGCTAGCAACTGAGAAATTACTACCAAGACCAAAGAAACAATCAACATCACCGTTGCTAGGGCGTTAACTTCCGGTGAAATGCCCACCTTAACCATTGAGTAAATCTTCAATGGCAAGATTTCGTATGTTGGACCCGTTACAAACGAGCTGATGATCACATCGTCCAAAGACAGGGTAAAGCTCAATAGCCAACCTGCGGCAACCGCTGGTTTAGCGAGAGGAAGGATGATCTGTTTCAAGATAACCCACTCGCTTGCACCAAGGTCTTTTGCTGCTTCCAACATTTTCACATCAAAGCCATTTAAGCGGCTGTATACAGTTACCACAACGAATGGTAGACAAAAGGTGATGTGAGCAATCAATAGAGTAAAGAAGCCAAGCTGTGCGCCTAATACTAGGAACAGAGCAAGCAATGAAATCGCCATTACAATATCGGGAGACATCATCACGACAAACAGCATGCCGTTTACCGCACCTTTACCTTTGAACGAGTAACGGAATAGGGCAACTGCCGTTAAGCTACCAATGATGGTTGCTGCTGTCGCTGAGAATACCGCTACGTTCAATGAATGCCATGCAGCTTGCATTAGGCTGTCGTTATTTACTAAGGTTTCGTACCATTTCGTGGTGAAACCACCCCATTTCATACCAAATTTGTTGGCATTAAATGAGTTAACAATTAAGACGATGATTGGCAGATACAAAAATGCATACACCAGCGCCATAAAGCTAAATCTAACTGTGCGTCCCATTAGTCTAGCTCCACTTTCTTATTCAATAGTTTGCCTGCTCTGTAGTAAGCGTAAAGCATCACAGCCATTGCGAAGGTGAGGGCGATACTGGTCGCAGCACCAAATGGCCAGTCACGAGCGTTCAATACTTGGCTCTTAATAACGTTACCAATCAGTAGGTTCTTCGCACCACCAAGAAGGTCAGAGATGTAGAACATACCTAGTGCTGGTAGCAGAACCAACAAACAACCACCGATAATGCCAGGCATTGTAAGAGGTAGAATCACTTTCGTAATGGTTTGGAACTTGTTCGCACCAAGATCTTTCGCCGCCTCGATATAAGTGTTGTCCAACTTCTCGATTGCCGAGTAAAGCGGCAGAATCATAAATGGAAGCAGGATGTACACAAGACCAATCATTACTGCTGTTTCGGTGTACATAATACGTAATGGCTTATCGATGATTTCCATCGCCATTAATGATTTGTTCAAAATACCTTGTGTACCCAGAACAATCTTCAGGCCGTAAGTACGGATAAGAGAGTTTGTCCAAAAAGGTACGATAACTAAGAACAACATGAATGGGCGCCATTTCTCTGGCATTTTCGCTATGATGTAAGCAAATGGGTAACCAATTACTAAACACAACAACGTCGCCACAATCGCCATGTAGAACGAGTGCATCAGCACTTTCGCATACAAGGGGTCGAGTAGACGTAAGTAGTTGTCGAAAGTAAATGTCATTTCGATTAAGTTTGCTTCATCACGCGTTAAGAAACTCGTACCGATAATCATCACATTTGGTACCAACACGAAAAGTGTTAACCAACCGACGATTAAGGTAATGATCGCGTTTTGAAGATTAATCTTCTTGCTTATCATTGAGGACTACCTCCCAACTCTCAACCCAAGTGATAGCGACTTTCTGGCCAAGTGAGTGGTCCACATCAGGATCATCTTCGTTAAAGAATTCGCTAACCATTACACGCATGCCTGAATCCAATTGGATAACGGAATCAAGCGTCATACCTTTATAGGTACGCTCTGTTACGTGACCTACGATGCCTTTTTCTTCAGACTCTTTGATCTCTTCGATACGTAAGTCTTCTGGGCGAAGTAGTACTTGCAGTTTTTCACCTGCTTGCGCTTCCTGATCGTAGTAAACAACAGACTCGACACCTTCGATTTCTGCACGGATACGTTTCTCGTCGATACGCTCTAGCATGGTTGCGTTGAATACGTTGATCTCACCGATAAAGCGAGCAACAAATAGGTTCTTCGGCTCTTCGTAAATCTCACGTGGAGAACCATCCTGCTCGATAACACCGTCGCGCATAACAATAATGCGGTCAGACATCGATAGGGCCTCTTCCTGATCGTGCGTAACGAAGATAAAGGTAATACCAAGTTGACGCTGAAGCTGTTTAAGCTCGATTTGCATTTGCTTACGCAGTTTGTAATCAAGTGCAGATAGAGATTCATCTAGCAGCAGTACTTTTGGTTTGTTAACAACCGCACGCGCAATGGCGATACGTTGTTGCTGACCGCCAGAAAGCTGATGAGGCTTACGCTGAGCCATTTTTTCTAGGCGCACCATGCGTAGCGCTTCCATTACTCGTGGTTCAATGTCCGCAGTAGGCGTTTTCTGCATACGAAGACCAAAAGCGACATTCTCATATACGGTCATGTGTGGAAACAATGCGTAACTTTGAAATACCGTGTTGACGTGCCTTTGCTCTGCAGGAACCTGTGTTACATCCTGGTCATCCAAAATAATTTGACCGTTATCTGCCGTTTCAAAACCTGCAATCATGCGTAAAACTGTTGTCTTACCACAACCAGAAGGCCCGAGAATCGTCAGAAATTCACCATGATTAACATCCAGATTTAAATTACCGATGATTTCCTTACCATCGAAACTTTTACTAATACCAGATAAACGAATAACTGGCTTTCCTGCTTGCGGTTTTGCGTTCAACGTCTGTATTTCCCCCACGTTCAAGCCGGGATTATCCCAGCTGATGTGACACTAACCATTCACTTTTGAGGCGCGCATCATAATCACCAAAAGTGTGAAATTAAAGCATTTTCTTATCTTGAAACAGAAATAATTTTGCAGGAAAAAGCCATCATTCCTTACCATACTGTTTTTATGAGATTAATTGGCATCTAGACACAGTTTGATAGCACTAAACTTTGTTCAACAATTGTTTCAATTTCATGACCTTGAAAGTGGTTAATTATCAACCATACAGTTGAGATTGCAAGGATTGTAGGTGAGTTGTGATGTTAGATGTGGAAAGATTTCTTTATAATGACGATTACATTAATTGACTGGAATTCCAGTCAAAATTTTACAAGTTAGTCTTGGATAAACTATGAACGACGATTTTGAGAAAGATTTCAATCTTGGGGGGAGTGTAGAGCGAGCTTTGTCTGGCAACTACGAGCTTAAAGCTGGTGCGGTTTTTAACGAAGCTTGGCGAGCAACCATCCAGCACTTTTTATCATTTTCTCCTGCCATTATTGTATTGCTTTTTGTCCAGTTAGGTATTTTCTATATTGCATTAAAACTGCAGTTGGGCGATTTGACCGTTATTCTTGATGCGTTTGAGAACCCAGAGTCGTTCACAAACGATATTGTGTCTTCTATTTATGTCGCGAATTTCAGTTATGAGGTGATTAGCGCCCCAATTTATGCGGGGATAAGTTTGATGGCTATGAGTCATGTCGCTGGCCTAAAGACTAAGTTGCGCCATGTTGGAAAGGGGTTGCAGTTCACCATTCCTGTTATCCTAGCAACGCTCATGAGCTTAATGCTACAAGGTGTGGTTGGTATGATTTTTCCTTTACTGTCGCTGTATCTTTCCTTGGCATTTAGTCACTCTATCTTGTTGATTTGTGAGAAAAGGGTGCCACCAATGCAAGCGTTGCTGTTATCACTTCGCGCAATCAACAAGAAGATTTTTGTGGTCGCGGGGCTTTACTTAGGCGTGATGTTAATGTTTATTATTGCAGCAATGTTCTACGGTATTGGCTTGATTTTTGTGCTGCCATTCTTCTTCCATTTGAAAGGCATACTCTACCGCGAAATGTTTGGAATTAAGCTTAAGATCGTTACAACACAGAAAAACGATAATGATCACAATGGTAACTCACAGGTGTTTGATGCCTAATTCTTTGAAATCAATAAGTTTACGAGTGGCGGCAACCTGTATAGCCGCCACTTTTATTTCTATAGGCCCATATTTACACTACGAGAAACAGTTTAAATATGTGGAAAATCCTGACGTACTCTCTGGCAAGATTAAGCATGTCGATTTATCACACTTGCCATACATCGGTGATATCCCAGACTTCAATTCAATAAAAGATACGAAAGAGAAAAAAGCAGCTTTTTTTGATTTTTTAAGGCCTAAAATTGCTCTTGAAAATCAACGAATTCGTCATGAGCGGGCCTTTCTTACCTCTTTAAAGGTGGGGCAAGTGACGCAAGTACAACAAGAGTATGCACTGCGGTTATCATCTTTGTATTCTTTGCCCTTGAGTAACAATAAGGTTGATCAAGCGTGGCTAGACGAGATGCTTGTGAGAGTGAACGTCTTACCAGAAGCGTTGGTTCTAACTCAAGCGGCAAATGAATCTGCGTGGGGCACTTCTCGTTTTGCTACTCAAGCAAACAACTTGTTCGGCCAATGGTGTTATAAAAAGGGCTGTGGAATTGTTCCAGCGCAACGTGGCGCTAACAAAGTTCATGAAGTTGAAAAATTCGATTCTGTACAACAGTCTGTTCATGGCTACTTTATGAATGTTAATCGAAACCCAGCGTATGCAGACCTGCGTGAAATCAGAACATCTCTGGCTGAAAAGAACAAGGGCTTGTTAACGGTCGCAACGGCGTCAGAGTTAACGCATGGGTTACTAGCCTATTCTGAACGTGGCATCGCCTATGTACACGATCTTCGCGCTATGATTCGTCATAACAACGCCTACTGGACGCAATAAAATAACGGATAAAATGAAAAAGTTAAGCCTAAGTCTATTGGGAAGTGCGGCGCTAATTCTTGTATCGCCGATAACCCAAGCTCAAGAGTACATGTTCACGTACTCAAAGTTATACACTCAACTAAAAAACAACAATAAAGAAGGGCATGACGATGTGAAAGTTGGTGTCTTTTTTGTGGACGCAAAAACTAAACAAATTTGTACGATAGAAAAAGCTTGGATGGAAAAAGAAGAGCACTATGAAGAGTTTGTTATCCCTGCTTCACAAGAGTTGCCTTTACCTGTTGATAAAAACTTAAAGTCAGCGAATCCGTTGGTTTTTGTCGATACCCCAAAAGATACACGTTGCGATTACTCACTTGTCGTGATGACCAAAGAACCATTACAGGGTAACGTTTCTTACGACCAACTTAAGCCTCTTCTACCTCAAATGCAGACGATGCTGGAAGATTTAGGCGGTATGTTTGCGGGTTGGTTTACACCGGAGGTTCAAGGTGTGACGATGGAGTTTGCAAATCAACTGAATGATAAAGTGATTTTCTCAAACGGAACCGAAAAGCCAATTGTCAATGGCAAGATACAAGTCGCACTAAGTGAAATAGGGCAAGGTGGCACAATGACACTACCAGAACCGACGATGCGAGTGTTACCTTATCTACCTAACGCAAAGAAATGAACACTGAACGTTTAGAAAGGGCTGCAATCGCAGCTCTTTTTTAATTTTGACCGTAACTAAAGTATCTTTCACACTCTTTTCTTAAAGACTCAATAAGACAAGCATTTAATCCTGCGTAAAAAGCTCGTATAATCCACGCCCCAAAGAAACCCATGTTAGGAAGTCCTAGTCGATTTATCGGCGATGTGAGAGCCCGCAATGAACCAAATAGATACAAGAAAAGAAACCCTAGAATTCAACAAGCTTCAGAAACGCCTAAGAAGACATGTTGGAAATGCCATTACTGATTACAACATGATCGAAGAAGGCGATGTTGTAATGGCATGTATTAGCGGTGGTAAAGATTCATTCGCGATGCTTGATATCCTGCTGAATCTTCAAAAAGCCGCACCGATCAAATTTGAAGTGGTTGCGGTAAACCTAGACCAAAAACAACCGGGCTTCCCTGAGCACATTCTGCCAGAGTATTTCGAAACACTGAATATCCCTTACTATATCGTCGATAAGGACACGTATTCCGTCGTAAAAGAGAAGGTACCAGAAGGCAAAACCACTTGTGGTCTGTGTTCACGCCTGCGACGTGGTACGCTGTATTCATTTGCAGAGAAGATTGGTGCAACTAAGCTTGCGCTAGGTCATCACATGGATGACATCGTCGAAACAATGTTCTTGAATATGTTCCACGGCTCTCGCCTTAAAGCGATGCCACCAAAGCTACGCTCTGATGATGGCCGTAACGTGGTCATTCGTCCATTGACTTACTGTCGTGAAAAAGATTTGATCAAATACGCTGAGCACAAGGATTTCCCAATAATTCCGTGTAACCTTTGTGGCTCTCAAGAGAACCTTCAGCGTCAATCTATAAAAGCAATGTTGATTGAATGGGATAAGAAGACGCCAGGGCGTGTGGAAGCGATTTTTAAATCAATTCAAAACGTAAGCCCAAGCCAACTAGCAGACCGCGAATTGTTCGACTTTGTTAACTTACCGCTAGATCGTGAGGGTAACCGCGAAGAGTATGAATTTAATGAGGCTGTCGTTTCTTCGACGAATATTGATGAATCAATGTTCATCGATGTTACGAACATCTAACTCGTAAAAAAGGAGGTCAATTAGACCTCCTTTTTTGTACCCAACGCTTTAACTGTTCCCAAACAAAATCCCCCTGTATTCGGGGGATTTATTAGCGTTTATTTGAAAGCGCTCAATACATAGCAATACTAAGGAGAGATTAGGTTGCTGTATTTGGATCGAGAGGACTAATGTAGCCTTTTGGTTTTAGAGCCAACACATCGCAATTTATTTTATCAATTACGTGCTCCGCTGTATTACCAATAAAGACAGCAGAAAGCCCTGTTCGCCCTGTGGTACCTAAAATAACCATTGCTGCGTTCAAGCGCTCTGCAGCTGCCGGAATGACATCTTCAGGTAAACCTTGCTCAACTATCGTTTGTTCTTCATCAAGACCATGTTTTTGGCGTAGTGCTTTCATAGCCGTTAAATGATGACCTCGCACTGCATCGGTATAAGTCGTTGGGTCAAATTCAGGAAGTTCAATCGTAATATTCGCCGGTGTAACGGGATAGGCGTTAACAAGATATGGCTTGGCCTCAAGCCGAGTGGTGATTTCTTTTAATCGCTCGACCATCGTATCGTTGAGATCAATATGAGTCGGGTTTTCTGAGCCCACATGTACTGAGGCAAGGATACTTGCTTGTTCCGGCCAAGCAGCATTCTTGATAAGAAGCACTGGAATAGGGCATTTTCGCAACAAGTGCCAATCTGTCGGTGTGAAAATGACAGACTCTAAAACATCATGCTTACGTGTGCCTTTGATGACTAGGTCATGATTGCCTGCATAGACTTCAGCAATAATCGCCTCATAAGGGCGGTTGTGCCAGACAACACAAACATCAAAGTCGAAGCCATCGTTTAGGTATGGTTGAGCAATTTTACGCATCCACTGCTCACGCTGATGAATGACACCTCGACGCATAGCATCTCTTTCATCCACTGATAGCATTGACGTCATGTCATACGAGAAATCGTAAATGGATAAAAAGAAAGTGATTCGGCTTCTAGATACACTTTTCTGAGCTAATTGAACAGCTCTTGCAAGTGCGGGCTGCTCATCATTATTGATGTCAGCTACAACAAGGATCTTACTGTATATACTCATAACTAAGCCCACTTCTATTGCAAAACCAGATACTGAATGTAAATTAAATCAGTATTTTGGAGTACTCACCGTACATTTTTACTGTAGCTTAGTTTGGAGAACTTTTTGAGGACTTTCGAAAGGAATTTATGAGAAATATGATGTAGCTCATTTTCGAGCTACATCAATAATTAGGGTGTATTATTCTTTAGTTACACCAGCAAGTTCCATCAATGCATCGTGGTCTAAGATAGTGATATATTTACCTTTTACGCTTAGGATCTCAGATTTCTGGAAACGACCTAACAAACGACTGATCGTTTCGACTGTAAGACCAAGGTAGTTGCCAATATCACCACGAGTCATAGTTAAACGAAACTCTCTAGGGCTGAAGCCACGCTGAGAAAAACGCGTTGATAGGTTGTAAAGGAAAGCAGCTAGTCGCTCTTCTGCGTTCTTTTTAGAAAGAAGCAAAATCATTTCCTGATCACCTTTAATTTCGTTACTCATCAAACGCATGATTTGCTGGCGAAGCTTAGGCATTTTACCCGATAGATCGTCTAAAATTTCGTATGGGATTTCACATACCATCGACGTTTCGAGTGCTTGAGCAAAGCTAGGGTGGGAGTCACCAGTGATAGCATCGAAACCGACTAAGTCTCCAGCTAAGTGAAACGCTGTGATTTGCTCATCACCTTGCTCTGTGATCGTATAGCTCTTGATGGTACCAGAGCGGATAGCGTATAGCGATTTTAGCTCATCACCGGCCTTAAAAAGCTCTTGTCCTTTTTGAATAGGCTTCTTACGTTCGATGATTTGGTCAAGCTGGTCAAGTTCTGCCTCATTTAGAGTGAACGGGATACACAGTTGACTAATGCTACAATCTTGGCAATGAATGGCGCAACCGCCTGATTGGATACGCTTTGTTGCAGGTTTTTCAGAAATCATAACAACCTTTCACTATTTGATATACATCAATATTTTAGCATCGCTTAATCCTAAAGGGTAGCAAAAATGTCACCTCAATAGAGTTTAACGTTATATGAAACCGAGTAATGCTAAGGCTCCTACAGCGGTATACGTACCATAGCCAATAAGTATTAATGCTGAAATATTTCTAAATATTAATGATTTTTGTAATTTCTGAAAATGATTGGCACCGTATCCAATAATAAGCATTGCAGGTAGCGTTCCGAGCCCAAACGCAAGCATAATTAGGCCGCCGTTCATCGCACTACCAGAAACCGCCGACCAAGTAAGCGCTGAATAAACTAAACCACATGGTAACCAACCCCAAATAAAGCCAAATGGCAACGCGTGAAGAGGATGCTTTAATGGTAACAAACTCTTCCCTGCCGGCGAGATAAAGCGCCAGAGATACTGCCCTAGCTTTTCTATTAAAAGTAAGCCTTGCCACCATTTAGCAATATACAGCGCGACCAGGATCATGAATAACGCAGCAATCAGCCTTAACCAAGCAAGAGAGTGCGTTAACCCACTAAGCTCAGATAAACCTGATATAGCACCACCCACTAATGCACCTATTAAGGTATAACTGAACAATCGTCCGAGGTTGTAGAAGAGGGGGATAAGAGGGGTGGTTTTATTTTTAGCAGAAGAGCCCATGGTAAGTAGAGACGCGATACCACCACACATACCCATACAATGACCGGCTCCTACTAAGCCGATCATCAACGCACCGATAAAATCAGGAGTCATAAAGGTCGCTACTTTTTATCACTATTAGATTGGTCTTCTTCGTCGAGAAGAATGTTGTGCCCTTGCCGTTCAAGATCTTCAAACTGATCGCTTCTTACCGCCCAAAGAAAAACGGCGACAGCAACACAAACGAGAACGATAGCGATGGGAATCAATATATAAAGACTTTCCATGTTTGCTTTCTCTACTTATTTCTCTTTGAGCAGGCGCAAAGAGTTAGATACAACGATAATTGAGCTTGCAGACATGCCAACTACTGCAATGTAGGGAGCCACTAAACCTGCGACCGCCAAAGGCAAAATTAACAGGTTGTAACCCAAAGACCAAGCCAAGTTTTCTCGAATAATCTTTCTTGTACGCAGTGCAAGCAAACGTGCCTCTAGTAGCTTTTCGAGATTATCCCCAAGTAACGTCATATCTGCAGAAGCTTTAGCGACATCTGTACCACCGCCCATTGCGACAGAAAGGTGAGCTCCGGCGAGAGTCGGCGCGTCATTGATTCCATCACCAACCATCATAGTGATACTGTTTTCGTCCAAGCTCTTAAGGTATGCAAGCTTATCTTCTGGCTTTGCTGACGCGACGATGTGATCGATACCAATTTCATTCGCCACTGGTTGGGCGTTTGAGAGAGAATCACCAGTTAGCAGGGTTGTCTTAATTCCAGCGTCAGCAAAACGTTGAATAAAGGCTTTGCTTTCTTTTCGGATAGGGTCGCGGTAGTAAAAGCTAGCGACATGCTTGCCATCAACCGACAGATAGACCGCCTGGCTTTCACCACTTTCTTTGCCTTGAACAAAAGCAGCACTACCTATCTTAACGATTTTGCCATTCCATATCCCTTCAATCCCTGACCCAATCACGTTTTGCACATCAGACACGATAAAGTCATCATTGGTGAAAGTTGCAAAAGAACGAGCGATAGGGTGGTTTGCATGAGCCTCTAAAGCTGCAGCTAGTGATAGACAATCTTTCTGTGGGAGATCACTAAGTACCTTTGTTTCACAGATCTCAATATCACCTTTCGTTAGAGTGCCTGTTTTATCTACAACTAAGTGGTTGATCTTACATAATGTCTCAAACACATGGCCTTTACGAAGTAAAATGCCAAAATTACCCATTCTAGAGGTAGCACAAGTGAGTGCGGTCGGTGTGGCCAGAGATAGCGCACATGGACACGTAGCGACTAACACAGACAGCATGATCCAAAACGCATCATCTGGTTTTGTTTGATGCCAGTAAAACCAAGTACCAGCAGAGATAATAAGAATCACACCAACAAAGTAACGGGCGACAATGTCTGCAATTTCCGCAATTTTAGGTTTGGAGTGTTGAGCTTCATCTTGTAAACGCACGATGTTGGAAATCATTGAATCGGCCTTTGAGCTTACTACCTCAAGTTCAAATGATTCGTCTCCGTTTAGCGTTCCCGCATAAACAATATCGCCTTCTCGTTTCACAACGTGCACTGACTCACCTGTTAGCATGGATTCATCAATATGAATACGGCCTGAAATAACTTTACCGTCAGCGGGGATATGTTCACCAGGTAGAACGCGAATACGATCGCCAACTTTTAGCGTCTTCACGGGTATCTGATCACCGTCCAGCGTTGTAGCAATTGCCGGAATCAACTTAAGAAGGTTACCACTCGCTGCAGCAGCTTTGCGACGAGCGCGCATCTCTAAGAATCGACCTACTAACAAAAAGAAGGTAAACATCGAGATAGATTCAAAGAAGACTTCGCCTTGTTCAGTTACTGTTGCAACTAAACTTGCAACATAGGCAAAGATCAACGCGATAGAAACCGGGACATCCATACCAAGGGTTCGGCCTTTGATACTGCGCCATGCGTTTAAGTAAAATGGAAGAGCGGAATAAAGCAAAACAGGAGTAGCAAAAATCAAACTTACCCAACGAAAGTAACTTTTAAACTCTGGCTCTAAATCACCAAAGACTTCGAGATACAGTGCAACGGCGAGCATCATGACCTGCATGGTTGCTAAACCTGCAATACCTAGCCGATATAGATATTGCTTCATCATTCGATGGTAAGAGGCTTCTTGCTTATCTGCTTCAAAAGGTGCAGCTTTGTAACCAAGTTTATGAATAACGGAAAGGAGCTCGCTTAACCGTACCTGAGTTTTATCCCAGGCTAGTAACGCTCGATTGGTGGTTGTATTAACACGAATAGATACCAACCCGGCTGTATTGGAAACTTGCTTTTCGATTAACCACGCACAAGCAGCACATGAAACGCCTTCTAAAGAAAGGGTTACTTCAGAAACATTTTCGCGATTTCGTACGAATTCAGATTGTACATCCGCATTGTCATAATGAATTAAAGCTTGGAGTTGCTCTGGTACTAGATCTGCCTTTTCTGCAGGCGCAGTGCGGTATTGGTAATATGATACAAGACCACTATCGACAATAGTCTGCGCCACAGTTTCGCAGCCCGGACAACACATGTCGCGAATTTCACCCAATATTTCTACTTTGAAATCCGTGTTGGCTGGTACATCTTCACCGCAGTGATAACAGGATTTACACATATGCTTACTTCATTAACGGTGTTGAAGAGGCAGGAAACTCAACTTTACCTTGGATCATCCATTGCTTGTCGTGTGGTTGTAGTTCAACAAACCATGGTCCTTGAATAGATTCCTCAGCTTTTAGTCGGTAATTACCAGATGCATCCGCTGTTACAAGCTTTGTGAAGTCACGATCAGGAAGAGTACGATGAGTGAAAGTGGCCGTTAGAGCAGGGTAATGAGGTAGCTTCCCTTTAGCGAAAACAATCACAACATTGTTATTTTCAGAGGAAATCTCAGCGTTAAGACCTAGGTCACGAGCGACATTCATTTTACTAATGTCGATATTAATGCCTTTGCCTTTTTTATAGTAATCCTCGGCGACTAAAGAAACAGAGTTGTTCGAGAAAACGACCACAGTAATCACAGTCCAAACTACGACAGTAAGAGGAAGGATGATTAGGAACCACGGCCAAAATTGTTTATACCAAGGCTTTACCATAAAAAAGTTCTCAACAGCTAAATGAAAAAATGTAAGGCGTTAAATTTAAAGGAAAGACAGCCCCTATGAAAGGGGCTGTTATTGCTATGTTACGTAATATCTCAGTTACTTACTCTCTGAGTTACTTAAACTCCAGACATATGAGGCAACGAGCTGAACTTTATCTTCACCCAAAATGTCTTTCCACGCAGGCATTACGCCTGAGCGTCCGTTCATTACGGTTTCTGTTACAGCTGCACGAGAGTCACCAAATAACCAGTCTTGGTCTGTAAGGTCAGGCGCACCGACTGCAGGGTTACCCTTACCATCGGTACCATGACAAGCAGCACACACTACGAAGCGTGCTTTACCTGCCGCGGCTTCACGAGCATTTACTTTACGACCAGATAGACTAAGTGTGTAACTTACAACTTCTTGAACACCTTGCTCACCAAGGGCATCTTTCCATGCTGGCATTTGACCAATACGGCCGTGCATGATGGTTGTAACGATCGCTGCTGGCTCGCCACCATATAGCCATGCATCATCAGTCAGGTTAGGGAAGCCTTTCTGACCACGTGCATCAGAGCCATGGCATTGAGAACAGTTTTGCAAAAACAAACGCTGACCAACTTTTAATGCTTCAGGATCTTGCGCAATTTCAGGAATTGGGCGTAGACCACTGTCATTGTGCGCAAGTTTACGGAATGCTTCGCCGAAGTAAGCGTCGGCATCATCCAGTTCTTTTGCATATTGGTTTAGTTGCTTGTTCTCTTGTGCTGCAGCGATGGCTTCTTTTGACTCTTCTAGTGAGCGAACGGTTTGAGCCGAACTCTGCCAGTTTAAAAAGCCCTTGAAGCTACCTAGACCTGGGAATAGGGCAAGGTAAACTGCTGCGAACACAAATGTGCTTACAAACAGGTAAGTCCACCACTTTGGTAGAGGGTTGTTTAGCTCGCGAATACCATCGTACTCGTGGCCCATGTCTTCCCCTTCCTCGACGCCCATTTTATCTTTAGCGCACCAAGTCAGGAGAATCGCACAGCCTACTAGCGTACCGACAGTAATCACGATAATCCAGAGACTCCAGAATGTAGTCATTACTTCTTCACTCCTTGGTTATTAGGGGTCTTTTGTTCTTCGTCAGCAAACACCAAGTTGGCATCTTCTTCAAAGCGTGCTTTACGCTTTTTACTAAATGCCCACCATACGATGCCAATAAAACTAGCGAAGAGTACAACGGTATAAATACTATGAATTGTACCGAAATCCATATGATCCCCTTACTTCATTGCATGACCAAGAGACTGAAGGTAAGCGATGATTGCATCCATCTCTGTTTTACCTTCTACTTCTTTAGCCGAATTCGCGATCTCTTCATCAGTGTATGGAACGCCGAACTGATCACGAAATAGCTCAAGTTTCTTCTGAGTTAGCTTACCGTCTAAAACGTTTTCAGCTAGCCACGGGAAACCTGGCATGTTTGACTCAGGTACAAGCTCACGAGGATCTAACAGGTGAACACGGTGCCATTCGTCAGAATAACGACCACCAACACGAGCTAAATCCGGGCCTGTACGCTTAGAGCCCCAAAGGAATGGGTGTTCCCAAACACTCTCACCAGCAACAGAGTAGTGACCGTAACGTTCAGTCTCTGAGCGGAAAGGACGAACCATCTGGCTGTGACAAACGTTACAACCTTCACGGATGTAGATATCACGGCCTTCCATCTCCAAAGGAGTGTAAGCGCGCAGATTTTCTACAGGTTCAGTCGTTTGCTTTTGGAAAATCAGAGGAGTGATCTCTACAAGAGCACCCCAACTGATAGCAAACACGATAAAAATAGCCAACAAACCGACATTACGTTCTAAGATTTCATGGCGATTATTAGAATTATTACTCATTCTTAAATCTCCTTATGCCGGATGTGGGATAGCTTTTAGGCTTTCTTTAGGTGCACTTACCGTTTTGTACGTGTTGTATGCCATTAGGAACATACCAGATAGGAAGATAAATCCGCCTAGGAAACGTACAAAGTAGAACGGATAAGACGCTTCTACAGATTCAACAAAACTGTAAGTTAGCGTACCGTCAGAGTTAACCGCGCGCCACATAAGACCTTGCATTACACCAGAGATCCACATCGCAACGATGTAAAGAACGGTACCGATTGTTGCTAGCCAGAAATGCACATTAACTAGACCAACAGAGTACATACGCTCTTGGCCAAATAGGCGAGGTACCAAGTGATATACAGAGCCGATAGAGACCATCGCAACCCAACCTAACGCACCAGAGTGAACGTGACCAATGGTCCAGTCTGTGTAGTGAGAAAGTGCGTTAACCGTCTTAATCGACATCATCGGGCCTTCAAAGGTAGACATACCGTAGAACGACAGTGAAACGATTAGGAAACGTAGGATAGGGTCATAACGAAGCTTATGCCATGCACCAGATAACGTCATAATACCGTTGATCATACCACCCCAAGAAGGAGCAAATAGAACCAGTGACATAACCATACCTAGAGACTGAGTCCAGTCTGGTAGCGCTGTATAATGAAGGTGGTGAGGGCCTGCCCAAATATATAGAGAAATAAGTGCCCAGAAGTGAACGATAGATAGACGGTAAGAATAAACAGGACGTTCAGCTTGTTTAGGAACGAAGTAGTACATCATACCTAGGAAACCAGCGGTCAGTAGGAAACCTACCGCATTGTGTCCATACCACCACTGAACCATCGCATCCACTGCGCCCGAGTAAATCGAGTAAGATTTACCGAGTGACACAGGAATAGCCATGCTGTTCACGATGTGAAGTACTGCTACTGTGATAATAAAGGCACCGAAGAACCAGTTTGCCACATATATGTGTGACGTGTTTCGTTTCACCAGTGTGCCGAAGAACACCACCGCATATGATACCCATACTAGCGCAATTGCGATATCAATAGGCCATTCTAGCTCAGCATACTCTTTACCCGATGTTAAACCGAGAGGCAAAGTAATGGCTGCTGCCAGGATGATTGCTTGCCAACCCCAAAAGGTGAAGGCAACGAGTGGGCCACCAAAAAGACGTGTTTGACATGTGCGCTGTACAACATAATAAGACGTTGCGAACAGAGCACTGGTACCAAACGCAAAAATTACCGCATTAGTATGCAGTGGACGTAAGCGACTGTACGTCAACCACGGCGTATCAAAGTTTAGCTGTGGCCAAACTAATTGAGCGGCAATCAAAACACCAACAGCCATACCAACTATGCCCCATAAAATGGTCACAAGGGTAAATTGGCGAACGACTGTATAGTTGTAGTTTTGTTCAAGCTGCTTTACTTGGCTCATTTGCATGCTTCCAATTTCTAATTAACTACACTTTTACTTCCAACACGACTTGCGTCGTAACACCACCCAAGTAAACTCTAGAATTCAAGTGTTATCATCACCTTATTTCCATTGCTGACTTTAATAAAAAGTGGCATTTTCAGCGTGACACTATACTTGAATTAACAATTCAATGACAGGGTAGTAACCTTACTGGACCTCTGGAAATCATTTTTTATTTAAAAAGTTTGAAGTTTGTAACAAGGATATTAGTAATTATGCCTGCACAAAAGTTAACAAAGGCGCGACTTGCACAAATCTTAATCATGCTCAGTGTTTTAATAGGCGCATTTTTCTGGCGTACCTTTACACACGAGAGTGTTAATAGCGTTGACTGTTCACAAAAAGAACGATGCGATGTAACAATTGAAGGAGAAATAATCACGATTAATCGTGACTCAATGGGAATTTCGCTCGAAACGATAGAAAGTAGCACTCTAAAAATTGATCTAAATCAATCTGGTAATTTTATCAATCTCAACGAGAAGCATAAGTCAGTAGAATGGGACATCATGCCTGAATCGAAAAAAATCACCTTTAAAAAAGGTGAAAACATTGTTGTAGTTCAATTATAAATACGATCTATCACGAGATAATCGTAACTTATTAATGAAATTAACACCTTCTTACCTAGAGAAAATTGGTTGGAATGGTATAACAGCAGAGTGATATCCAATTATAAAATCGTATGCATTGCCAATCAGTTTTTACTCATATTAAAGATGAAGACTCAGCGATAAAAACGCTCAGATCCGAATTGACACAACAGAACTTGTCTTACGTGATGTGTTACTACACGGAAGAATACAATTTCGAGTTGATTCGAGAAGCGTTTCTTGCGCATTTTCCTGGTGTGCCTTTTCATGGCGCCAGTTCATGTCAAGCCGTAATGACAGATCAGGGCTTTCATACAGGCCCAGTAATTGCGGCACTTGCTGTTTATGATACAGGCCCTCATGCTTATGGTACTGGTATTTCTAATCATAATTCAGGTGACAGTGTCACCAAGGCTTTGGATATGGCCCTTGAGAGCGCTAACCGTGTAGGAGAGGTACCAAACTTAATTCTACTTCATGCCACACCAGGGCAAGAGGAATCAATCATTGCGTCTATAGATGAAAGATTTGGAACTCTAATTCCAATTATTGGTGGTTCAGCCGCTGATAATAACATCGCTGGGAAATGGTCTGTGATAACCGCCCAAGGCTCTCAAACTTCAGGTTTAAGCTTAACTCTCTTTTACTCCTCTCAACCTGTTGATATCGCTTTTAGCGCTGGACATACACCAACTAATATCAAAGGTGTTGCAACCAAGACCAACGATAGATGCTTACTTGAAATTGATAACGAACCTGCGCTCAATGTTTATAGAAGGTGGACAAATCACCAGGATAACCAAGTAGGTAAAGATAATATGCTTTTTACAAATTCGAGTGCTTATCCATTAGGGCGGATCGCAGGTCATCTCTATGATCGCCCATATTACAAGTTATCCCATCCGATCCGTGAGACGCAAGATGGTGGAATCGAGTTGTTTACACGAATAGAAGAGGGTGACGAGCTCACATTAATGAAAGGAAGTCGTGAGCATCTCGTTGCGCGCGCTGCAAAAGTCGTCAATGCCGCTTTTAACCAAAAATTAGAAGAGTCTCGAAAAATTGGAGTGATAAATATCTTTTGCGCAGGTCCCATGTTGCACTTAATGCAAGACATGAATAGCGTTTGTGAACAAATTAACCAAGAACTAGAACATTTGCCTTTTATTTGCCCTTTTACTTTCGGCGAGCAAGGTAGATTTATTGGTGGTGAGAATGGACATGGAAACCTGATGATTTCATCGGCTATATTCCATAAACCTTATGAAAGATAAATACTTAGACATATATCAACAGGAAGCGCTTCAAGAAGCGTTAGTTGAGCTAAAGCAGGCTAGACAAAGAGAACGACTACTCGCCGATGAAAACAAGGCCATTCTTTCCGCGATATCTGCGATGAGTGAGGCAAAGAATCGGCATGAGATATTTACGGGATTAAACAATGTCCTCAAAAAGTACATCAACTTCGATGATTTTATTGTACTGACTCGTGATGGTGAACGATATCCCTTCAAGACATTGATATCAACTAATAGCGTATTTGATAATGTATCCTGGTTACACGGTAACACCTATCAAAGAGCTCTCAATGGTGAATGCATTCTACTGTTCGAGCCAGATAAACTCGCTGAGTTTGTTAACTTAAACAGCTTTATAAAAAGCCATGTAAACTCGGTCGTTTTAACTGGTATACGTTCAGAAGTAACGCAAACCGTAATCCTACTTATTGGAGCTCAGAAAGGGCACTTTAGCATAGAGAATAAGGAAACCTTGAGGCGGTTTCGTCCCTTAATTGAAAGGGCGGTCATTGATATCGAGACCAAAGAGAAGTTACAACGTATCGTTGAAGTAAGAACAACTCAGCTCGCTAAAGCAAGAGAAGAAGCAGAGCTTGCGAACCGGTCTAAGTCGGAGTTCTTAGCGATGATGAGTCATGAAATAAGAACCCCTTTAAATTCCGTTCTTGGAATGCTAGATATTCTGAAGCAATCAACCTTGTCAGAAGAACAAATTGATGCTTTGAGCCAAATGGAGTGCTCTGCAGAGTTACTTCTCGCGATAATCAGTGACATTCTTGATCTTTCTAAAATCGAGTCAGGTCGCTTTCAGCTCAATGAACAATGGATTAACTTAAGAGACACTGTCACTTTTGTTATTTCTCAGCAAAAACAAATAGCTAAGAAGAAAAATCTTAAATTCAAGCTAAACTGTACTGTCACTAATGACAAACAATTTTGGATTGACTCCACGCGGTTATCTCAAATTCTGTTTAATCTAATAGGGAATGCAATAAAGTTTACAGACGAAGGTGAAGTAAAAGTTTCTGTATCTGAGCAAGATGCTGAACTTGTGATCTCAATATCTGACACTGGAATTGGTATATCTAAAGCAAAGCAAGAACACTTGTTTACGGCATTTCATCAAGGAGACCGTTCCATCACGAGACGCTTCGGTGGTACAGGACTGGGGCTCGCAATAACCAAGCATTTAGTCGAAATGATGCGTGGAAAGATTGCCGTTAAAAGTGATGAGCATGTTGGTTCAACCTTTACGATTTCGATTCCAGTTTTGACTCGTTGTAATCAAAATCGTCCAGTTAGAATCGAAACCAATCAACCGACAAAAGCAATGGAACTTCTCGTCGTAGAAGATACCGAATCGAATCAGTTCGTAATAAAGCTTATCTTAAATAAGCTTGGCCATAATGTTCATATCGCAAGCCATGGAGCTGAGGCATTAACATTTTTAGAAGAGAATGAGGATTTAATCGATTTGATTCTCATGGATGTCTCGATGCCAGTGATGGATGGAATTACCGCAACAAGACTTATTCGAGATAAAGGTCTCAGGACCCCAATTATAGCGTTAACTGCACATGCGCTAGAAAGCGATAGAGATAAATGCCTGGATGCCGGTATGGACGGATTCATTTCCAAGCCAGTTAGAAGACAAGATATCTTTGAAGCTATACAGTCATTTCAATAAGTAAAAAGGCGTTAATATAGATCTTAACAATCGATAGATTATTAAGAACTATATTAAGTATTTTATGGTAAATAACGATTATGTTTAATGCTCACAGTAAGGCCCTTAAATTTAAAATCTGCAGGGGAATAGGAGCATACTCAGACAACATTTAGCGTACAGCAATACACAATTTAACATAACACATATAATGCGCACTATAGGAGGTTTTGTTAACAAAGTCTAACTCTTTGATTAAGCCTTTCATAAGTCTCTGATAACCAAGCCGTAAATTTTAATTTTGTGAGTTTTAAACGTTTAAGTCGTTTGTACTATTACTGGCGATTGTTTCCCGCAATCTACAAAACTCGCCCAATACTCTTACCGCCACATTATGAGGCGTTCGGTTAAGGCGAAAAAACAAGAAAAAAATAATTTTAGTCTGTTCATCAAATTGCGAGCGTTGTCATGTTTCACGAATCATTCTGCACTCTATTCTGGCGCGAATTTAAAACCCTTAAGCAAGGCGCCGAGTTTTTTCACGTTACCAAGCCGACGGTTGTTCGCTGGTTAGATGGCACCGTTCCGGTAAATCCGATGGCGGAAAAACTTCTACTCATCAAATCACTTGGTTATTTGCCTAATGACATCCGCTGGTCTGGTTTTCGAGTTTGTGAGCAACGAGCTGTGTTAATCACACCGTCCGGTCGTGAGTTCAGCCCTAAAGAATTGGAAAGCTTTGTGTTCTGGCGTGACGAACATCGTCAGTTTGTGGAAATGTACGGACACTTTGAGTACCCCAAGGTTTATCCTGCTAAGGAAAACCTGTTGCCGTTTCGTGGCGGCCGTCGAATGAAAGCCGCCGAATGGATACCGAGTAAAAACAAATGACTACTTTTTTAAGGCATCGATGAGCTGCCCACTGTTATAGTACATATGAACAAATGTCTTCGTTCCGATTATTATTGGTTCAATAATTGGTATTTGAGTCTTTCTCATGTCTAGAGTGCTGAAATGATTAAAGTTTAACTGCTGGTTTTTCTTATCTAACTGACATGCAATTGTTGTCGAATGAAAATTAGGATGACAGTACTCACAAAGCCATTCGTATATTTCTCTCAACATATTCTTACTGGGAGCTTGTTGTTTTAGAAATTTAGAAACAAATATTTTGTCTGCAAAATCTAGCATTTTCATCACATTTTTTGGCTCATAAGGATTACTCTCCTGCAGCAACTTATCTTTAGTACCAAGAAACAAAATCATTAGATCGTCATCTAAGGTTTCAGACTCTATGTTGCCTTCACTATATGAGTTTAAGCGATTATAGAGGTATCCCAAGGCGGCGGTGGTTTCAAACAGTGCCCGCATAGAAAGTGCAACGAGATAATAATTATTAGTTGCTAAAGCATAAAAGACTCCCTCATACAAGGATATAAGTCGATGCAGATAAACTTGATTTAAGGACATACTAGTGCTCTGCAAGCGCTCTAGAGAACCCTTAATTCCGCCAGATTTTCTTGGAATGCTTTCAACTCTTAGGCTAATCAATACTCGGTATATTTCTATATATTCTTCTTCATGCTCCTTAGGAATACGTAAAGTCGAGATTAAATGGGAAAAGTTTTCAAGTGACGCTTTATTACTAACAGAAGATACGTAAAACCGTCTCATGTTTCGAGCTCTTTTACGTTTTATATCTCTCCTGGTTTTTATATTGCTTATTCTTCTCTTTGATACCTTTGACATTATTAACCTTATCAAACAATAAGTTATAGAATAATATTTCGAACCTAATTAAGTTGGTCTAAAAATATAGAAAGGTGGATGTTGAACCACATTCCTATATTTATAATGAGAAAGCATCTTCTGCATCAATAACTTCGCTAATACAATCCAAGGTATTATTTATAACAATGTCATTTAATACTTCTTTAGGTTTTAAATCTCGAAGAATATCTCTCGTTTCTGGGGATAAACATTTCTCTTGTGATAAAAGTTCAATGACACTCTCTAGCTTCAAGCTGTAATCAATAAGAAGGGATACTGAATTATTTTGAGTTACCCTACACGCAAAGTTATTCTTACTAGGCTCAAGATTGTAGTCAAATAATCGAAATATATGTTTATAGTAAACTCCCTCTTCAGACTCATGCTTAGACCAGAACATAGATGAACCAAATCGCATTTTAACAGGCTCATCGTCTAAACCCAATCTAGCAACATTAACCTCCGGCTCTAATAGCATAACTTTAAATTCATCAAAGGCTTCAGGAGCGAGCTTTACTACACCCTGCTTAGAAATCGTCTCTTTGTAAAGCTTTTCCCCATAACTCAAAATTTCATAGGCTTTTCCGTTAAGCTCTATTTTTTCGAAATAAGGTATGCTGTCTGTCTCTATAACTTCCAGCGTGTAGGATCTTAAATTATTACCCGAACTGAATTTCTCCTGAGGTTTAGTCATTTTTGCCGAGTATTCGCGTTTACTAAACGGATCTATAACATTTACTTCGTTATGACCTAATAGCTCTGTCACTATTTTTTGCTGGTCAGGAGATATATCCTCTAGTTCAATTCTAATTCCGGCTAATTTGTTATTAGAAAAAAGACCCTCTGACTCAAAAGGTTTACAAAAAATGGCATCAATTCCCGTTTCGTTTATCTTAACTTGTTCAATCATTACTCTTCCCTCAAATCGAACCAATAAGCATGAAATTAAATTGTATGCTCATTCCTGCATATAACAAGCATAAGGATAACTGTTACATCACAAAAAGAGAAAGCCGAACCCCATCGCTAAGGGTTCGGCTTTTTTAGGCTTCTGCTTTGGTGGCGTCATTTGAAGCCTATCGAGGTCAATCGACCCGCCAAAAGTATCGGCTCCCTACTCGCTGTGTAAATCGTCATTAGTAGCGTTTCGAACCAGTTCGCAAGGTTTAAGCCTTAGCTTTCATTGTTGCGCGTGGCCGTTAGAACCAAAACACTTTCTCGCACTTCTTGCAGCCCTTGGGTTAACTGCTTGTTGATAGCAATCTGGTATTTCAAGTTCATACCCATCAAAGCAAACAACACAAGCGATTCAGACGAAAAGCCCAGACCAGATAAGGCGTTAACTAGGGCGCTCTCCATCCAAGCCCCCTACTTTTTTGCTTGGTTTCCACTTGTCCGGTAACGCTTCATAAGCGCCAATCACGGCAGGAATTGCCAAGCCAACCGCACCGCCAAAATTGACGCCCGTATCGGTCAATTCCACGCTGAATAAATGGCCGTAGCCCGTTGCCGCAGCAATGACTGAACCTAATAACGCAAATCCTTTTAATGTTGAACGTTCAAACATACTTTTTCCTTAATATAATCAAACGTCATATGACGCTATCAATGACGTTTTCAACGACGTTTTAAACCAGATTGACGCCTTTCAGCACCGTGTGTTTGCTGTAGTGGCGACCTACTTCCATGATGCTCATGGCGTGAAGAACTTCGACTAACAGCGGTTTGTTGTTCACCAAATCAATGCGCTCATCCATACCGACGCCCACACGACCCGCGACAAAGCGTGCATAGTTGGCCGTGTGGTTTTCGTTTGGTGGCGCAAAGCGGTGAATGATTTCGGTTAGCGTGTGCAGTTCGTGGCGTAGCTGATAGTTACGCAGCAAAATTGCTCCGGCACGAAAGCCCCATTCGGGCGCTTTAAAGGTTTCAAAGGCTTTATCGCGTGACGGCGTCACCTTACCTTTCCATGCATTAGAGGCAATGCGAATGTTAAGCGGGTTATGAATGCGAATCCCGCGAACGCTTGATGTGGTTGAGGTTGTCATAGTAAAGGCTCCCATCCCTAAGAGTATGATGACAAAGATAAATAGCGGCATAGTTACACCGCTTGATAGTTGACTGAGTTGAAGTAATTCAAGTGCACAGGCGATTCCGAGTAGTACGCCATGATGACGGTGGTTGCATCGGCAACCGTTCCACGCACACTGACTTGGTCATGACGGGTTTTCACCACTTCGGCGGGCAAGTTCTGCACGGTGTAATATCCTGGTGTGCCTTTTAAGCTCGCAAAGATAAGGTGCTTTTCCATACCAAACGGCATCAGAAACTTACTCACGTTGAGATGAACGCCCGCTTCAACGTCTGCTTTGCTGAATTCGCCAAACGACTCCGTTAATCGAAAACGGCGTGTGGCGGTGTCGCTTGGCGTCAAGTCTGGAATGATGTCGAGTTCATCAGGGTTTAAAAACACGCCCGCACTGACTGGGCTTGAAGTGAACTCGCCCAAACTGGTATCTGACTCCACAAAGTAAGCGTACAAACCGCCCGCTTGGAGTTTGATACCGTGCAACCATGCTTGTGAAAACTGGTTAAACCCTGCTTCGGCGGGGATCTGCGCTTGTGCCACATACCCGACGAAATCGCCGTTTGCATCAAGTTCAAGCAAACCAAAGCGCACGGCGGTGTTCTTTTCACCACGAAAAAACAAGCTATACGATTGATTTTCTGGCACCCACGCGGTGCCCTCATCGTTGAGTGCTCGTAGCTCTCGGTCAAAAGGCGCACTGAACACACTGAAATGCAACACGCGACTGTTTGAGCCTGTCGCCAGTAGATAGGACGCTTTGGCCGTGTAGTCGAACTTCTCAATATCACCGCCAAGGCTTGAGTACGCCACGCTGTGATAATCGCTCACGCCATCAATCGGCACGACTTCCACTCCCCAACCTACGGGAGCTGGACGGCCAAAGCTGCGCCCAAGGTGCATTTGGTTCGCGGCTTGGTCTTTGTAGGTGTAGGCATTGGTGAGCCAACGCAGTTGATGCGGAGAACCCATCGCCAAATCAACACCGGAATGCGATAACTCAGGGTTTACCAATAGGTTTTGCGGTGCGTCGCTTCCGCTCTCTGCACTCGCGGCCTTGGCGTCGTCGATGCAATCGGCCAAGTATTCAATTTTGTTGCGTGGGTCGCCGTTTGGTAAGTTCTCTCGTACTTGTCCCATGCGTTAAATCTCCATAGTCGTGACGGTGTCACCCGCCGTACCTGTTAAGGTCATGTCGGCCGTGCTTTCAATGGTGATGCGCTCGCCCGCTTCCAGTTCAAACGCATCAATAAACACCGAGGCGCTATTGGCTTTCGCCGCCTTAATCGTGATGGCTTTGCGCGTGGCGTTTTGCGCAATGCTGTGCGGGAACACGCTCACCGCTTCGGTGATGAGGTTTCCACTGACTTGCTCATCCACTTTGACCACTTGCGCGGCTTCGAGCGTGACCGCGGGCAATGATTGAACATTCACGGGTTGCGGCGCTTTGAACTCAACAGGCGGCAACGTCGTGACGCCGAGCTGTTGATTCGCAGCCAATTCAACCGCGGGAAGTTGATTCACTGCCAGTTGTTGATTGGGCGCAATTTCTACCGCGGGTTGCTGTTCAATCACCACATTCGGCAAGGCTTGAACCACAACGCTTTGACCCTCAACGGGCGGCGTGAACATCCCAAAGCCAAATTGAATTTCAATCTGGTTATCGGTGCGGCTTGAGATAAGCAAACGCCCAAGGTGTTTACCCTCGCCCACGTTAAACACCGACGACTTACCAAGCGTGACGCGTTCACCGGACGATTCCCGATAGACTTCAATCTCAGCTTGCGCCGATTTCAGATACAGCCAATTGCCATCTGGCGTCAGCGGGATGGCTTGACCCGCGATTAGTTGCGTGTTCATCGTTTCTTCACCATTACGTAGCCAAGCACCAACACAAGCACGATTGCTAACATCACCATCATCTTGCTTGTTTCGACTTGCCCGCCGTCTTGTTTGAATTTCGCCAAGTCCATCATGGCTTGCAGATTCTTCGAGTTCTGCGCCGCTTGGTTGCCCGCCAGTCCCGCCAACATATCGAGGTTTTCGCTGTTGGTTGAGGCATACGTTGCCAAGGAATCGCCCGCAAAATCAGCCACTTCGTCAATGGCGGTTTCGGCAATGTCGTGCGTGGTGTCCATCGCTTCAAGCGAAATACGCTCATTGCTGTTGAGCATTTCGCCGCCAAACGCAAATGCTTCATCAAACGCCTTTTCGCCAAGCTCCATGGCGGCATTGACGGCGCCGTGGTCGGTCATGGTGGTGTTGATGGTCGAGTTGTTCACCCCCGAAATCGCCACACCGAGGTTATCGCCACTAATGGCATTCTGACCGCTGACGTTAGTCGTGTTACTGGTATTACTCGATTTTGATTTAGAACTACCCATCTACTGCACCCCCAAATCCAAACGAATAAAATCACCGTCTTGCTTGGCGGTGACGCCAATCGAACGCACCAAGCGGGCGACACCATCAAAGGCGGTGTCGGCGGTCATGGATGACATGCCCGCCGCTTTCACCACTTTGAATAACTGGATAATCCCCGAACGCAGACCACGCCCCGCGACGCCCCACAAAAAGTAGTTATCCCCATCACGCTCACCCGCAATGATGAGATCATTTTCATTGCTGATTAGGCGATACAGACTCACGCGGCCATCCTTGACCGCTTTGCACAATTCGACATACGCATCAGGGCAAGCGCGAAACGCGGGCTTGAGTTCACCAAGCGCACGTTTCGATTGCGTCACGACTTCAATTACTTCTTTTTCCATAGCAACACCGCCGCAATCACAATCACTACAAGAATCATCAACGTGGTGGAGTTGCCCCCGCCCATGTTGATATTGCCTACCGATAGGCTGCCACTTGATTCGCCATCGGCACCGCTGACCGCGGGACCACCGTTGGCGCTAATTGGCATCGAGCCGGAATTGCCTAAAAGCCCACCAATCATAATTTGAATCCTTTCTTGTACAGGACATAACACACCAGAAGCAGACCGAGCACCCATCCGATGCGGTCAAAACCGCCCGTGATTTTGATGCCCGCCCATACGCCCACCGCACCTGCAATCAGGTATGGAATAAACGGCATTACTTCTTCCCCTTAGCGACGTAGAACATCGCCAATAACAACAGTACGAACAGCATTCCCATCATCAGGTGCGTGGTGGTCACCCCCGCAAACGCGGAGGTGTACACAGGCTCACCCGTGGGTTGTTGGTAGTCGTTATTGTGCTTTCGCTGTTCATCTGGATTGCTGGATTCGACGCGTTGAGCTTCGTTCTCAATCTTTACGCCGAGCCAGTCCTTGCCCAAGTCGGTGACATCGGTCATCAGTTCGCCGCCCGTTTCTAAGACGCCATCCCAAATGGAACCCCACATGCTTTGCTCTTGCGCCATAACGCCCCCTTACTGCGCGGTAGGCACCGCCACTTGTTCGATGGCTTCAATCAGAACCGGAATGCTGCCCGGTGCCGTTTTTTCCACTTCAAACGCCAGTTGTTTCATGGCCGCCGTTGGTAAACGTGCTTCGCTACCAAAACCGCAACGCGTGAAGTCCATCGAGAAGAAGCCCGCATTCTGCTCACGACCTGCCGCGGCTAAGTCGTAGGCGTTATCGGCCTTGTTGACGTTGAGCTCTTCACGTTCATCACGCAGGACGCGAACGCGTTCAATCGTGTTGTCTTTGAGGTGCAAACGCTTGATAGACAGCGCCGCGCTACGCTCGGCAAAGTCAAACGGTGTGCGACCACTCGATGCGGCGTACCACGTTTGGGAATAGATGCGCGGCATGTAGATACGTTGGCTTTGCGCCGCCGTGGTATGAGCACGAGCGCGAATCATTGGTGCCGCGGCACCCGTTTTGGCTTTTAGCTGGATGTACATAAACCAGATTTCGCCTTGCAGCGTGACTAGCTCACCTGTACGGATACCCAGTTTGGTACGCATCGACAAATCCGAGAAGTTCAGCACGTAGCGACCCGCTTGCACGTATTCTTTCTTGTGCTCTTGCAGGTCGATAAGGTCTTGACCCGTCACGTTGACGATTTCACGGCCGTTCACTTTCACTGTGATGCGCTCGATGTCTGCCGCATCGAGAATGTCCGTGACCAGTTCAATGTTTTGGTAAGTTGGACCCGATACCAAGCGCAAGGTGGCTTGGTTGCCCCAGTTCACACCCTCTACAGGGTCAAGCTCACGTGGACGCGGGTTAAAAGGTTGTTTTAGTGCTTCCATTAGAACCACCCATTTTCGCCGTTAAGAGTTTCACGCACTGGGTTGAGTACGCTGATATTGTTGATAGCGGCAATCACGATTAACGTGATAATCAGTGCCATCAGTAGGTTTTTGTGTTGCTGTTTCATGTTGTCCCTTTCGGTTGTACACGGTTAAAAAGTGATTTCATGAAACAGGGAAACGGACAGGCTTGGAAGTGAGAGCAACCTATAGGTTAAGTGGTTAACCTATAGGTTGGATTTAGCGTTGAAGTGCTCCGGTTAGACAGTTGAATGCGCCTTTTTCCACGTTGCCGATACCATCCCGAACCAATAAATATTCGGCAATCGGCTTGCCAATTGCGGCTTTGTTGTTTTTGGCTGACTTCAAGCCCGCCAAGGTATCGACGCACAAGCCTTTTTTATCCGCGAGCCATCGCACATCGGCCATCGAGTTGACCGCACCAATCCACCATACAGGTGATTGCTCGGTCACGGTCTTGGGCACTTCTTGCCCGCGTTGGAAAATCGAATGCAGTACAAGCCCATATTGACGCCCACCTCGCCATAATTCGCCCGCTTTGCCTTTGAGTTTACCGGACGTCTCCACGCAGCTTGCTAGCTCTTCGATGATCACATGCAGTTGTTTAGCGTCGCCATTACCCACCGCCCATACCGCGGCACTGAAGAACTCCAATTCTTCCGAGCAAGCCCCATCTTTGGGGATATACGCCAACTTGAACGACTTGCCGCGTTTACGTGCCATCACCAAAGCCTTGACGAACGCCACGCGAGAACTGGTTTCTAGACATTGTTGGCCGCGGAATTTCGCCCCCGCGTAGTTGCGGTAAGGGTCAAAAAAAACCGCTTGCGCGGCTTTTGGCACCAAACCTAAGTGCTTAACGGCGGAGGTTTTACCCCCGCCCGTGCCCGCCACGTAGATGACATGCTCGGCATCGTGTGACGGATTGGAGTTGACCGGATTGGGAAATTTAAGCGGCGTCTTTTTCTTTTTGCTCACGCTGTTTTTCCTCCTCTATCGCTAATAGCTCTTTTTGGTATGCCATGGTTTTCTTGGCACTGTAGACCAGCGACAACACCGCCAAGCCGAGAACGGCCTCTTGCATGTAATCACCAAACAGCGACGACACGCTGTCACTGTGTTTTTCCAACACAGGCAACGCCGCATCAATCACCGCCGCTTTGCCTTTTTCATCAAACTCAAAATCGACACCGGAAATAATCGACGTCGCTTGTTCGGCAATGGTGAACAGCACCGACAAGGCGCCCTCGAACATTTCACCCGCGGGTTGGTGGTTGTCGTCGTTGGCCGCTTCGGTTGGTAAGTCGGTTAGTTCGCTGACTTCGGTTTGTTCGAGTCCACTGATAACCGCGGAAAAGTCGCCCCAATCATCTAGCTCTGGTTGGTTTTCAATTTCATCCTGCATTGATTGGCTCTCCTTGTTCGGTGTCTGGTTCGGTTGGTTTTTTGGTTGGCATCAGTTGACGAATTGCCCAAACCAGCAAGGCGACAAAGGCTATCCCCGCTAAGACTTTTTTAACTGGAAACGGCGGCTTTTTAACGGGCGTTGGAGCGGGTTCCGGTTCGGTTACTTGCTCGGTTTCAACGCTTGGCGCTTCCACTGGTTCGGCAGCCGCAATGCTAGGCATATCAGTGCTTGCAACGATGTCGGGCACTGGTTCAACCGTTGGCGATTCAGCCTTAATTGTGACGGCGTCACTCATTTCTAACTGTTCAACCGAGTCAACCATGTTGGTTTCTACAAAAGCGTTAATGCTCTTGCTCATTGGGCTATTGCCACAGCTCGGACACTTGTAATAAAGCAGTCCTAAATTGCGTCCGTTTTTGGTGGGTTCGCCCTCAGCAATCAGCTTGCCCTCACCGACACGATGCACGGTTGAGGGACTTTGGCAAACGGGGCACGATACGTGCCCGCGAATTGGGTTGGGATGTTTACTCATCGGCGGCCGCCTCAACTGTTTCCAATTGCTGCATATTGCCTTTGACACAGCCGCGATACTTTTCACGCACCTTGTTGTTGAGCTTGGTAAGCTGCTCGATTTGGTCGAACAGCGTCGGATTCAAACCAAACGCTTCAAGCGAAAAGTTACCCGTCATGAGCATCTTGCTTGCGCGCTTGATAATCGCGTTGGTGTCCATGTTTTTGAACTGGCTCAACTCCTTTTCGACACTGGCGTTGAGTTTGTCGGCCGCATCGAGCGCGGCCATTGCTTGCTGACATTCTTTAAGAGATAGCATTTCCATTGTTTAAGCCTCGGCTAGTTCTTCATCGGTGTTCGGTTTGTTCTGAATCTGTTTGTTGACTTCCTTCATCCAGACCAGCAATAGACGCCAAAACACGCCGCCTTTGCTGCGCTTTACTTCGGCTTCCATTTCTTGGGTGATTTTGTCGATGTTGCTCATTGGGTTGTCCTTACCTAGTTGCTGAAATCGTTGTCGCAAGCAATATCCCAAACGGGTTAAATCAGTCGTAATGTGTTGTTTTGTAATTTGATTGAACAATATTGGTCGATGGAAACCGTCGCCCCATTCGCCAACGGCTCTAATAGGCATTTCACTCCCTCAAAGCTCCATCCGGTCAGCTTCTTTAACTCTGTAATGAGTGGGGAGTTACAGTTATTTTCAGTGCTCCAAGACGTCGCTCCGCGACTTTTTAAAAGACGCTTTACGTCTTTCGTTTGCACGAGCGAATAGCACTCGCTAGCGGTTTCGATGACTTGACCGCACCACTCAAAACCAATGATTTTTTTGATTGGTTCGCCGTAGTCGTTTTTGTTTTCTTTGTAAGCCAACTTCGCGCCCTTAGCTAACTGACAAAACAGCGCCCATTTGGATGAGTCTGCCGCTTGTCTCAGTTCTTCTAGCTGATCATCTTTTTGGGTTTGTTCGGCTGTCGCTCGGCGTAAACTGCGCCACAAAGACACAGGCTCACCACCAAATTGCTGAAACTGGCGAATGCGATGCACCGACGCCCAAGCGCGCACTTTAAATGCGCTTTCTTCGGCTTCGGTGTCTGGCATGTGTTTACCGTTGATGTTCTTCGAGACGTACTTGGCAATGTACGCCGTTGCGCCGCCCTTGCTTGGGTCGGCTTCTTTAACGTCGAAGCGTGGCGTGATGTCGTCGCCTAATTCCTCACGGTCTGGCGCAATCGCCTCACCGCGTAGAATACGAATGATGTTGGCTTTGTCTTTGTGAGAGCAAAACAAGAAATAGTGCGCGTGACTGGTTGCGTCTTTGTGTGGCTCGGCCACACGAAAACCAAAGTATTCAATCTCTAACTTGGCCAACTTAGCGCGAGCAAGTGACCATTGGCGCATTAACTCAGCGTGTCCGTCTTTGACGCTTGAGCCGTCCCACTTTGGGGAGTTGCGGTGATAACGACTCGGCAGTGTCCACGTAATGAACAGCGCGGTGTACTCCAGTTCGTCGGCCAGTTCTTCAAAGCCACGTGAACGAACCATCATTTCAATGCGTCGATTCTCAGGGTTAGCAATGGTGCGCTTTGCCACTTCCTCTAATGGAAAGTACTCTCCTGTTTCCTCGTTGTACACGCTCATCGACTTCATGTATTTCTCGGATTCACGCTGCTTGCGCTTCCAGTTACTAAAGGAAATCTCTGACACGTATTTGCTTTGATGGCCTTTGTCACCCACACGGCTCATGGTGATTTGGGCGTACTCGATGTAGTCACCACGCAGACGCAGCAAACGACGTTCGACCCACTTTTCCGACTGCATTTTGAGTACCGCAGCTGTTAGCATTTGCTCTAACACTTCAACGTCTTTCACTTTGAAATTTACGTACGGCGACTTAATGTGAATGGTCTTAAGTAACGCTTTTTGCTCAGAATAAACCGCGGCCAACGCCTCAACAAAAGAGGCGTAACCCTCGGCATTTAGGCTTGATAAAATCTCGGCGCATTGGTCGGCGTACTTCTCCGCGAACTTGGTCAGCGCGTCGTCACGCATCAAGATATTGTGCGTCAATGGCTCGCTATGCGCACCCTTTCGACTGTCAACAAACGAGTAACGATTCTCGATATGGTGTGCGCACTTCAAGCCAAATTTCACCGCATCTTTGGCGGTTTTAATGACGTTTTCACGTGTGGCGTTTTTGCGCTGTGTGCGCGCCTCTACTTTACGGCGCACATCGTTGCGAACTATCGCGGGTAAGCGTGGGAAAAATCGGCGTGAAAAGGCACTTTGATGAATGGCATCATTGGCGAACGTCTTGCCCGCCATCTTGATTTCTATGGCTTTGGTGTCGAAGTCCATACATCCCCCTGATTAAAGGGAAGAATCCGCGCCCACTAGGGGCGCTTCATCTTGCTTGCGGATACGGTCAGCAACGCGCTCATTGTTGCGCTTAATTGCCTGATATAATTTATATACCCTTGCACTCGTTGACGCGGTGGTATTGAATTCAAAATTGCATAGACTGTTTGTATTCACTTCACTATAACGGCGCAAATTGAACGAATAAAACTCAAGGCTATCAATATAAAGCGCAAGTTCGGTGGCTTCTGGTGCGCCTAATGTTTCGACCAAACGACCAAAGGCATAGTGAATCGCAGGAGTGCTATTAGAGCGACGTGCGCCCCACATGTAAGAAAAGGCTTCACGAGCGGTTAACTTTTTCATGATTACGCCCCCTCAACTTGAGCCAATGACTCACCGTTATTTTGCGCGCCAAGCGTCGCCATACGTTGAGCCGTGGTCGTGATGTCAGTTAAGGTGTTGTTTTGTGCTTTGATGCAAGCGACAAGCGTCATCCCTTGGTAAAGCCAAAGAGAGGCTTCAACGGTTTCAAGTTCGAAACTGTCGAAGTAGATATGAGTTCCGTTGTCTTGTGATGCAACAAGTTGGCGCTGATTGCGGCGCGATTTCCAGATACTCAAATTCATGCTACAACCCCCTGACGAAAACGTGTAGGAATGTAGGTCTGCTTCTTTTTAGGGAATTGCTCGGCGAACTTCTCGCGTAATTCTGCGATTTTACGCAGCGACTTAGCCGTTTTGATTGGGTCTGGATTTGCACACCCTGCCATATCAGGGCAAGGTAAGTGGATTGGGTTTGAGATTATACGTTCCATGTTCATAGCCTCCGCAAGCTGTCTCTTTTTTGAACATGGCAACCGTAAACGAATTATTTTAAACGTACAAACGAGTTAAACTACTGAAATAGCACGTAAGATGCTCTACAATTTAACAATCTTGTTTCTTTTTTAAACAGTTACTAAATGAACTACACAAACATACTTTTAGACAGAGTAAAAGCTAAGTACGAACTGGGCTCAGACTACAAACTAGCTCAGAAACTTGGCGTTGGTCGTAGTCGCGTAGCCCACTGGCGCGCGGGTAGCTGTTCTATGGATTGGGAAATAGCCTTTAAAATCGCCGACTTACTGGAACTAGATGATCAAAATTTGGTGTTCGGTTTGATAGATGATAAGTACAATAATCCCCGCTTAATCAATGCCTTACAAGCAGGCGCCCCTGTCTAGCCTATATTAACCCTTTCACATATAATGCGCACCAAGGAGTGAGATCTCAAAGCAATAATGTCCGGTTTTAGCTACTTTAAAATGTCCTCCTAAGATTAACAACATTGTTTGCTTTTGAGGCTTTAACCGAGGTTCCTGTGGACTTGCAATCGCTAGTTTGGTTTGTGGTTATGCTTACGAAGCAAATCAAATCTCTTATTGAAAATTGAAAAGCCTTTCATACTCGCCTCGTACAACAGCAAAAATCAGCTAAACGCTCTAATCGCTCCGCAACGAAATCTGCCAAAAATCACGAGCTCAGTTGCGTTCTGAAACATTTATAAGCCTGTGGTTATATGGAGGCGAATGTACTTTTCGGGGTATTTGTAACGATAGCGTTTTCCTTTCTTCAAGTTGGACTTAACGTACCTACACACTTTTTGGTCACCACTGCTGGTTACTCTTTTTATTACTGCGTTTTTACTTTTGTGCTCCATTTCTATCATGACGTCACAATAACCTTGATAGCCATCAAACTTATTGTCTACTTTCTTTTGAAGCTTAGTCTTAATCTTTTTAGCCAACAGGTTCGTTTCTGAATCGTCAGCAAAAACTGAATTACTTGCAAAGATCAATACCATTAAAGTTACAACGTATCTCATCGTTTTGGTCCGTTTATGTTGTTGATTGTTCGATGATAAGTAATTTTTCTGTAGATACGAAAATGGGACGCCACATTGCGTCCCATTTAACATGATGAAGTAACTGATATGTAATTAAGCGCGCTTCTTGCCTTTGTTTGCTTTGAAGCCCTGGTGCGGAAAAACGTTACGAATCCTCTGTTGAACTTTTTTGGGAATGCCTTTGGAAAAGCTTAAGCGCATTCCTGTTCGTTGGCTATACACCTTCATTTCACCAGTAAACGGGTTATGCTCACTAATATCCTGTAAGTTGTGTTTGAAAGAAGGAGGTAGATGCCCTTTTACGTTACTAATATGGCCATTATCGAACTTTACTTTTAACACCGGCCTATCGACTGCGATCAACCAAAAGATCACGATGGCTGCAATTAAGATTACATATAACATTTGGCACTCCCTATCCTAGCTAGATAGCAATTTACTCAAATCCTCTTTAATTGAGGTAACTTTTTGACTCGCTTTTTCACTTCTCGACGCTTCGGAAAGCAAATATTCAATTGCGTCAGATAACGTACAACCAAGTTCATTCGCTCTACTAGAAAGCTTTTCCCAAACTCGGTAATCTAAATCAATGGATTTCTTCTTTGTATGGACTTGCTCTGCATTGAAGTGACGTTTCCGTTTCGCTCGGATAGCCTGCTTGAGTTTATTATCTAACTCTTCTGACATGTGGTTTTCTATCCAAGCCAAGACAAGTGTAGGCTCGTGTTCAAGGCGTTTTAGTTCTGCGACCGCTGCATCTGCTTCGCTTGTATCAATATGTCGGGTAATCGCTTCACCATCTTTCCATTTTTTGATGAGATACTTCCATTTCCACCCACATTCTAGATTCTCAAGCTGCTGATATTTCATTTGTTCCGACCCATAAACATAACCTAGTGACAGCGTAACCCAGATGGTTTACTTGGGCAAATAAAACTCTTAGAAGTATCGATGTTGATCACTCATTTGTCTAAGTATTGTTCATTGAGAGTTGAATGCCGTGAGCAAACCAAATTGGTGCTAGGGTGTTATAGTCCGTTTCGTTATAATGTCGGCAAGATTGAATTACGATGAATTTTAATGAACCAACTTAATTGGCAAGACGTAACACCTTCACTTGAGCAGTACGAAGCACTTTTAAAGTCGGCACCTTCGTTACCAAAGAAGTCTTTTACTGAGCTCCAACCGAGAATGTCGGCAACGATATCTCGTTTTTCAAAAATTTCCGGATTGACGCGAGTACTACTCATTAACTGCGTAGATAATTCTGTATATAGAGAGTTCATCAGTAAAGCTCTTCAGAGCGAGTCTAACGCTGCTATAGTTTTGTCGGAATCACTTGATGCCAAACGTTTATTTGACCGTTACAGTGTTGATGTAAGTGGTGATATTGCCTTCCAACCTGGTTTAATTTCACAGGCAGATAACGGTTACTTAATAGTACCGGCTAATCTAATTTTGGCTAACCCAGGGCTTTGGCCAAATATAAAGTCTGCAATTCAACAAAACCTTATCGAGCCACTGAACCTAAGCCCTACTCGTTTACCTACTTCAGTACCGCAAGCTAAAGCTTATGATGTAAAACTGATTGTAACAGGAGAAAGAAGTCAGTTAGCAGAGCTAGAATACATCGATGAAGACTTCTGTTCTGGCTTTGCCATGTATACGGAAGTTGAAGAAGATATTCATCTGTCAGAGCAGAATTTGACAGATTACTTTGGTTTAGTGAACTGGATATGTTCTCAATATCAGCTGCCTCACTTAACTGAATGTGGTTTTAGAAGATTGTTGCTAGCCGGTATGAGATTTACTGAAGATCAACATTATCTGCCTTTAGGAGTAATGTGGCACTCTCAACTTCTAACGCTTGCTAGCCAGTTCAGTGATGGCCACGCATTAGATTACAAGTCGTTAGATAAAGCGATTGACGATAAGTATTACCGAGAATCTTACCTTCCTCAGCGTGCCGTGTACGATATTTTAGATGGCCAAGTCATCATTGAGACAACTGGGGAACAAGTTGGTCAAATCAATGGCCTAACCGTTATTGATATGGCTGGGCACCCTGTCAGCTATGGTGAGCCTGCACGAATATCTTGTGTAATTCATTTTGGTGATGGCGATGTTTCCGATGTTGAGCGCAAAGCTGAGCTTGGAGGCAATCTACATGCAAAAGGCATGATGATTATGCAAGCTTTCTTGAGCTCTGCTCTGAAACTGGATGAACCACTGCCTTACTCAGCCTCCATCGTATTTGAACAGTCTTATAGTGAAGTTGATGGTGACAGCGCATCTCTTGCAGAACTTTGTTGCTTGGTGAGTGCTTTATCTGAATCTCCAATTAATCAACAAGTTGCGGTTACAGGAGCTGTTGATCAGTTTGGTCGAGTGCAAGCCGTCGGTGGCTTGAACGAAAAAATTGAAGGCTTTTATCAGGTTTGTAAACATCAAGGTTTTACAGGAAATCAAGGTGTTGTGATGCCAAAATCAAACCTTAAACACCTTGCATTACATAAAGATGTAATAGAAAGCATTAAAAATGGTGAGTTCCATATTTGGTCCGTTTCTACCGTAGATGAAGCTATTCCGATTGTAATGAATAAACCTTTTAGAGGTGAAGACGATAGCATTATTGGCAAAATAGCGGAACGTATTGAAAACTTTGAAAGACATGAGCATCCAGAAGGAATTGTGCAGCGCATCAAAAACTGGTTTGTCTAGTACTGATCGGAGTTGTTTAGCGTACACGTGTTCACTAAGATGCAGCTATCAAAAATTGGAGTAATTGATAATGCAAAACAAACGTGATTCTTATAACCGTGACGATCTACTTGCTTCTAGCCAAGGCGAACTGTTTGGGCCTGGTTACCCTCAGCTTCCTGCGCCAAACATGCTAATGATGGATCGTGTTACTAAAATGTCTGAGACTGAAGGCGATTTTGGTAAAGGTTTGATCTTGGCGGAATTGGATATTACTCCAGATTTGTGGTTCTTTGACTGCCACTTCCCTGGCGACCCTGTAATGCCGGGTTGTCTTGGCCTTGATGCGATGTGGCAACTTGTTGGTTTCTTCCTTGGCTGGGTTGGTGGCAAAGGAAAAGGTCGTGCTCTGGGTGTTGGCGAAGTGAAGTTTACAGGTCAGATCCTGCCAACAGCGAAAAAAGTGACGTACGAAATCCACATGAAACGCGTTGTAAACCGTAAGCTTGTGATGGGTTTGGCTGACGGTCGTGTATGTGTGGACGGCAAAGAAATCTACGTAGCAAAAGATTTGAAAGTTGGCTTGTTCCAAGACACTTCAAGCTTCTAATCACGATTTTAATCGATTTATTAAGGCTCCTATTTAGGAGCCTTTTTGTTATCGAGTGTTAACCTACTTCCCTATGTCCCTATAATGTAGAAAAGGCTCCGTAGAGCCCTTTCGAATCCTTCTTTTTGTATGTGGAGAGTTTATTTGTAGAGACCAGATTGTCTTTCATCTCTGGCATCACGCCAACCACCTAACCAATACGACCGAGCATCAACTTGTTGATATGGGCAAGCCTCTTGAGACCTTCCATTCAATCCAGCTTTGTAGCCTTGAGATTGAGCTCGTTCTAGGCGATCACGCTTTTGTCTCTTCATAGTTAATTCCTCATACAGGTCCATTTACTAACGTACAGCTGTTATTGTGAAACTTTGATGGAGTTTTTATGACTCCACTTATAAGAATCGATCAAAGTAGGCAATTTCTCAAGGCATAAAAAAAGCAGAGACTCAAATGTGTGAGCCTCTGCTTGATTTAAAAATTACTGACGATTTTTAACTATTTTCTACGGAACCCAAACAATCCAAGCATGGTCAAAGCTAACCAACCAAGGCCTGCACCTTGACGCTCTGTCGTCGTTGAGTCAATGCTTCGAGATACGATGTCGTCCTTAGTTGCGTCAGCAATAGGTACTAGTTTGACTGCTACAATTTGCTCTTCAGAGCTACATGTCGCATTGTTTGCTGTTGTACTATAACCACCTGCACATTTCATAGCAGTACCAGAGATCACACCTGCATCATTGATATCAGTTGCGTCGATAATACGGAACTGATTGTTTTGTTCAGAGTAATCACCGCCGTTAGTCAAACTGTCTAGGAACCAAGCTTCTCCATTGAATAATGTTGCAGCACGTTCACTAGTCTCGCCACCTACGCTATATGGATAGATAAAACCGCGCTTACGACGTGGCTTGCCATCGTCTTCACGAGTCGTTTCCGCATCAAGTTGCCCGACGATTTCATTGTAAGAGTTGATACCGCCCATCTTACCGCCCGCACCGCTAAAGAAAATGCCAGTAGTTGGGTAAAAAGCGCTAATAGAATCCTTACGAACATCATCTACGATAAAGAGACGATTCGGAGCAGAGCCCGTTGGCATTAAGTATCCGCCCGAACGTTTTGCTTCACCAATAGCAACAAAATTAGAGTTAACGTCGGTTAATCGTGAGTTTGTATGAACCGTATCATCACCCTCGCGCTGTCTAGCTCCTACAACAACTTTGTTTTTCCAAGTTGCGTTTTCAACGCTACCTTCGGCTTCTAGAGTTCCGACAAAAACAGTCGCATTCAGGTAGTTATCATCACTGTAAGTGTTGTAACCTACGCCATAGACCGTAGTTCCATCAGTGACAAGGTCACGCATGCTCCCTTGAGCTAACCTTTCTCCATCTTTAGATGTGCCACTTGGCCAAGCCAATTCACTGACGGTTCCGCTTTGATCCCAAATCGCTGCTTTTGATGTGTGGTGAGATCCATTGGTATTGCTTGCTGTTCGAGAAACACTGCCAACAGTAAAATTGCCGTCTGTGCTCCAAGCATGGCTTTGCACAACACTTGCGTCACCATCGCCAGTAAGAATATTTGGCTCTACTGGTGCAACTACGGTATTTCGTGTTTCTAATGTAGAAGTATTTTCTGTGCTAACTTTACTCTGATTACCGACAGCTGCACCACCCTCGGTAAGCTGGTTGATAACATTGTTATATTCATTTTTATAAGCAGCAGAATCTTCTTCTATGAACGCTAACGCATTAGAAGTAAAGTCTTTACTACGTTCTTTATTCCACGGCGTCCAGTTTACTGAAGCCCATGAGTCACAGGTGGAATAGCGAAGCTGGTTGTAACAGTAACGCTCAAAGTCTTTGAGTTCTTGGATGTAATAAAAGCCAGCGTCTAATCCGAATGGGATTTCTTCACGATAGCTGTTCCCATCCACGGCTTGTGTCGCTGAAATCGGCGTAGTGCGAGTTTCCATTGCAAGTTTAAACTGCTCTGGCGTGCAGTTTGCTGCTGCATCAAAGCAGCCTAAAGCGAAAGGTGAACCTGTTGAAGGATCTGTACCTGCATCGCCCTGTTGAATTGCAACCCCGTAAGCCGTTTGGTAGTCACCGTTTGAACCATGATCCTGAGGTGAAACCTCAACAACTTGATACAATGCCGCCTGTGCGTTCATTGTGGTACCAACCATCATTGCAATGGCGGTCAATTTGAATTTATTACTACAATTCATTGAATTCTTAACTATCCTGTTGCATTGCTTCGAGTTCTTCCCATCTCTCGAATGCGATTTCCAACTCCTGCTCTAGTGCAGCAAGCTGTTCCAATACCGGCTGAGTTTGCTCTACAGGTTTAGCAAAGAACTCTGGATCGTTCACTTGCTCCTGAAGGCTCTCGATATCCGACTCTAATTGTTCAAGTTTAGCTGGTAGAGCCTCTAATTCTCTTTGCAGCTTATACGATAACTTCTTCGAATTGTTCTTAGGTTGCGTAGTTTTGGGAGTTTCCTCAACCACTTTCTCTTTCTTCGTTGGTTTTTCAACCTGACTGCGCGAAGCAAGAACTTGGTCACGCTGCTGTTTAGCATCATGATAACCACCAACGAACTCTTCGATTATACCGTTACCCTCAAAAATCCAGCTGGTTGTTACTGTGTTGTCTACGAACTCACGGTCGTGACTCACTAACAATAATGTACCCTGATAATTGGCAAGCATTTCTTCTAAAAGTTCCAACGTTTCGATATCCAAATCGTTAGTTGGTTCATCAAGAATAAGTAAGTTGTTTGGTTTCAACAAGATACGGGCTAGCAATAATCGGTTTTTCTCACCACCGGAAAGTGCCTTAACCGGGGTTCTGGCGCGCTTAGGTGCAAATAAGAAGTCTTGGAGATAACTCAGCGCATGACGCTGACGTCCCCCAACCATTACTTCTTGTTTCCCATCCGCTAAGTTATCGATCACTGTCTTTTCTGGATCCAAAATCTCTCGGTACTGATCAAAGTACGCGACTTCTAATTTTGTTCCGCAGTGTAAACGACCAGACTGCGCTTCCAATTGCCCTAGTAGCAATTTAAGTACCGTACTCTTACCGCAGCCATTTGGTCCGATAAGTGCAATACGGTCACCACGCATGATGTTAAAGCTAAAGTCGTCGACAATTGTCTTGCCTTCGTAAGCAAAAGATACATTTTCTGCTTCAAATACAATCTTACCTGAACGAGAAGCATCATCGATGTTTAGGTTAACTTTACCTTGAACTTCACGACGGTCACGACGCTCTTCACGAAGTTTTTTAAGGGCTCGAACACGGCCTTCATTACGAGTACGACGTGCTTTAATACCTTGACGAATCCACACTTCTTCCTGAGCTAGTTTCTTATCGAACTCAGCATTTTGCATTTCTTCGACGCGAAGCATTTCTTCTTTGTCATTCAAATACTGTTCGTAATTACCAGGGAAAGAAGCTAATTGACCGCGATCTAAGTCGACGATGCGTGTCGCCATCGACTTGATGAATGCACGGTCGTGAGAAATAAAGATGATCGAGCCTTTGAAGTCTTTTAAGAAGTTCTCTAACCATTCGATCGTTGTCACATCGAGATGGTTTGTTGGTTCATCAAGAAGCAATACATCAGGATCACAAACCAGCGCACGAGCTAAAGCAGCTTTACGTTGCCAGCCACCGGATAGATCGGCCAGTTTGGTTTCTGGGCTTAGTTTTAAAGCGCCAAGTACGTTCTTAACACGGTCATCAAAGCGCCAAGCATTAGAATGATCAAGTTGCTCTTGAACTTTCGCCAAACGGTTAATGTTCTTCTCACTTGGGTCTTGAGCAACAAGATCGAGAAGATCGTGATAGATCTTCAATTGTTCGCCGATTTCAGCCAAACCGCCAGATACGTATTCGTAAACCGTACCCTCTTGATTGCGCGGTGGATCTTGTTCAAGCCGAGAAACTACTACGTCTTGAGTTATTTGAATCTTGCCATCATCCAACAAAATGTCGCCGGCAAGCACTTTCATTAACGTGGACTTACCTGCTCCGTTACGACCAACTAAACAAACGCGTTCGTTTTCTTGAAGAGCGAACTCCGCTTTATCTAGCAATGGGTGGTCACCAAATGCAAGTTGTGCGTTATGAATGGTAAGTAATGCCATTATTATCCAACCAATGTATGAGTTGTTCTAAGTCAAACGGCCAGCTCAACTCAGAATCTTGATATTTTAAGACGGGTATTGTGACGCCGTAACGAGAAAATAGTACATCATCGAACGCAATATCGATGATATCTGTTTGCTCGGCCAAACCGACTTGGTCTACTAGAGCAAATGCCATCTCACAAAGATGGCATCCCTCCGTGCTATACAATATCAGCACGTATTAATCCTTTTGTTTATACTACGCGTGCGTTACTAGCCAACAGTTATGAATCTGTTTATTACGCGCAAAATCTAATGGTAACGTTTGAGAAGAAATATTCTGAGCCTTCAAACCCAATTCAGCGAGTGATTCTTCATCCATCTTGAAATGACGTTTGTTATTTGAAAATACGATTGTGCCTTCACTTCTCAGTAAACGTTTGAGGTTCTTCATTAGCTTAATGTGGTCACGTTGTACATCGAATGATGTTTCCATACGCTTAGAGTTAGAGAACGTAGGTGGGTCAATAAAGATCAAGTCGTACTCACCTTTTGCGTTTTCTAGCCATTGCAAACAGTCCGCTTGTTCATATTTATGTTGGCGCCCTACACAGCCATTAAGCTGCATATTGTCTTTCGCCCAGTTCAAGTAGGTGTTTGACATATCGACAGTTGTAGTGGAACGCGCACCACCAACTGCAGCGTGCACTGTTGCACTACCAGTGTAAGCAAACAAGTTAAGGAAATCTTTACCCTGTGCCATTTCGCCAAGACGACGACGAGTGATCTTATGATCCAAGAACAGGCCTGTGTCTAGGTAGTCATGAAGGTTCACGATCAGCTTCACACCGTACTCGTTTACTTCGAGCGTCTCTGATACCTGACCTAATTTTTGGTACTGGCTTCGACCTTTCTGCTTCTCACGAACTTTCAGTACAACTTTGTTCGCTTCGACACCGGTCACCTGAATCGTCGCACGGATAATGTCCGTTAGACGACGCTTGGCTTTTTCTTCAGGGATGTTCTTAGGTGCTGCGTACTCTTGAATCACAATTTGATCGCCGTACACGTCGATCGCTACGTTATATTCTGGAAGGTCTGCATCGTAGATACGGTAGCAGTCTAGTTTCTCTTTACGCGCCCACTTGCCAATCTTGCCAATGTTTTTCTTCAAACGGTTTGAGAAGTCTGGTGCGATTTGAACGTTAGTATCTGCACCTTTAACTTCATCAGCGCTGCGCTCGGCAATGCTGTAGTTCTTTTGGTGACACGGTAACGCACCATTGTTCAATTTAAACTGTTTATCAGCGCGCATACGAAGGCAACTCAAGAGCTCGTCTGAGCTAGAGAAGATAGATGCTTTACATCCGCCAAACTCAGATTTTAGCTGTCCACCGAATGCGGTATAGAGCGCAATCAGCCCCGGCTCAGTTCCTAGACGCTCACCGTAAGGTGGGTTTGAAACGATAACACCGTGTTCAAATCCTGCGGGACGAGTAATAGTTGCAGCATCACCTTGCGCAAACTCAATCAACTCTTCAACACCTGCTCTGCGGGCGTTTTCTTGAGCGACTTTTAATACTTTGGGGTCGTTATCGAATCCAAAAAACTTAGCGTCAACTTTCTTGACACCTCGTCTAGCTTGAACATTAGCCTCTGATTTAATCTCAGCCCAGGTCTCCGGTTCAAAGTCTTCCAAAACTTCGAAGCCCCATTGTTTGCGCTTAACGCCAGGTGCCATGTTGGCTGCCATCATTGCCGCTTCAATAAGCAAAGTACCAGAACCACACATTGGATCGAGTAATGGTTGATGCCCATCCCAGCCACAACGCATGATAATCGCAGAAGCAAGCGTTTCACGTAATGGCGCACGACCCGATTCTGGTCGATAACCACGCTGATGAAGACCACTACCTACCATGTCTACCCCAAGCAACGCTTTATCTTTATGCAAACGAACGTGAATACGAATATCTGGGCGTTCTTTGCTGATATTAGGACGTGGCAAGCCTTTGTTCTCAAAGCAATCTACGATGCCATCTTTGACCTTCATAGCTCCGTATTGGCTATTTCTAATCTCACGGTTTGTGCCGTTAAAGTCCACAACAAAGCGTTTAGAGCTATGAAATTGGTTAACCCAGTTAATAGTGGAAGTGGATAGATACAAGTCCATGTCGTTGTTACACGTGAACTCAGATAAAACACGTACAAATCGAGACGCTAAACGGCTCCACAAACAACAGCGATAAACCTGTTCGTTTGTCGCTTTAAATTTTACGCCTGCCTGTACTGGTTTCGCATTTTCAATGCCTAGTTTAGTCAGTTCTTCAACAAGCAAATTTTCCATGCCATTTGAAGTTACCGCGAGATATTGATTCATAGTGTTCTTTCGCTGATAAAAAATGGCTTCAATTATACCTGACTTTACGATCAATGCCTCGTTTTTAAAGGTATTTTCCCACCCGTTAGTTCAAATCATCACCACTCAAATGATCTAAAACTTTCAACATCTTTAGTTTGAATGTTTTTCATTCATGAACGTATTTTGTTTCCTTTAGAAGAAGTGAATACTTATTTACATGCATTTTGGTATATACCAATCGGGATTGGTTGATGTAAATTACTTACAAATACCCTTTATAGGGGAATAAATAGGGTTGTTTTAGGCGCTAGGTTGCCTAATTAAAGGAGTAATCAAATTGAAATAAGTAAAATAAAAGTGACCAGCTTCATGTTTGCATGCATAGAAAACAAACAGTTTCATGGTCTTTCGGATTGGAGTGTCAGAGGAAAGGACAAAAAAAATCGACCCAATAAGGTCGATTAAGGCAAACAAAGGAACGAAATAAAGAAAAATTAAACAGCTTTAACCCACCATTGCCATAGGGGTCATTGCAAAGAGGTGGTTTGCACAAGCCATGCGATCATGCATTACTTTAATCGGCTGCCCAAATTGAAGCGCCTTATTGCCATCAAGAACAAAGGCTTCTTGGTTAACATAAGCACATAAGCTCGATGTTTCGCCTGGTTCTAGAACGATGAACATACCATCAGAATATTGATTTGTGAGAAAGACCATGTCCCCTTCTTGAGGTTCATAATCAGAGGACTGTGCATCGAAGAACCAGCTCTTAGGCTGTACAGGTTTATGAAAACGCTTTGCAGCAACACAATACAGTGTTAATTCAGCTTGGCGATATTCACTGATATCGAGACAGCGAATGCGCTCATTAAACGTTTGAAATGCGCTGGCGTCATCAACGGTAAATTCACTGTTTGAGAAGGCACAGTTAACCAACAATTTTCGGGATAGATTGGTTTGGAAAATCATTTCCTCCCCCAGATCCAGCATTAAGCAAGCTTTTTGCTCGTCAAAATACCAATTCCATTTGTCGCTGGGTTTAAGCATTATTCCGTTCTCTCTTGACTAGTTAAATCAGTGGTAAAGAGGTAAGACGCTTAATTACCTACTCGTGATTTTTAAATTCTACAAACGAACGGATAAAAAAAAAGAGGAAACAAAGTCCTCTTTTTTATGTAACAGGTACTGATTTTTCAGTAGTTTTTGATGTATATGTTAAAGATTCTTAACAATATCACGTACGAGACCTGGGCCGTGGTAAATAAAGCCAGTGTAGACTTGAACAAGTTTAGCGCCTGCCATGATCTTTTCTTTGGCTGCAACATAGGAATCTACACCACCAACACCGATAATTGGAAGTTTGTCTCCAAGCTCTTCATGAAGCTTACGTACGACCTCCGTAGAGCGTGATTGCACAGGGCGACCACTCAAGCCACCTGCCTCATTGGCGTGTCTCATCCCTTCTACGATCGTGCGATCCAAAGTTGTGTTAGTCGCGATCACACCATCTATATTATTTTTCAATAAAGAATCGCAGATTTGGCAGATTTCATCGTCACTTAAATCTGGCGCAATCTTTAATGCTAACGGGACATACTTGTTGTACTTCTCTGATAACTCCGCTTGTTTCGCTTTTAATTCGGAAAGCAGTTCATCAAGCGCTTCACCATATTGAAGTGAACGAAGACCTGGAGTGTTTGGCGATGAGATGTTTACTGCAATATAGCCAGCATACTCATACACTTTTTCCATACAAATCAGGTAGTCCTCTGCCCCTTTCTCAATTAGCGTATCTTTATTTTTACCGATATTAATTCCGAGAACACAATTGAATTTTGCTCGTTTAACATTCTCGATCAAATTATCAACGCCTAGGTTATTAAAGCCCATGCGGTTGATGATCCCTTCTGCTTCCACTAAACGGAATAAGCGTGGTTTATCATTACCTGGTTGTGGTCGTGGCGTTACAGTGCCGACTTCGACAAAGCCAAAGCCCATGGCATCAAATGCTTCAATACATTCGCCGTTTTTATCTAAACCAGCCGCAAGACCAACAGGGTTACGGAATGTTAGACCCATACACTCAACTGGACGAGTTGGTAACTGTTGGCGGTAAAAGAGATCAAGTGGTGTGCCGTTAAAGCGTTGGAAGTTCTTGATTGCAAGATCATGTGCCTTCTCGGCATCGAGTTGGAAAAAGCCAGTTCTGGCTAGACGGTAAAGCATTGTGCCTCCGAAAGAAAAAAGCCCCGTATAAACGGGACAATATTATTTACCGTTTTTCATCGTAATTCAATGAAAATGAACGTAATAAGTAAAAACCTATATCTTTATAAGATTTTTAAATATAAAACAAACAATTACAATCAAGTTTCTGCGATAAAAATCGTAACTAACCGCTTAAAAGCAATCGATTTCACTCTGTTTTAATTTCAATTCAATGTGACAATGTAACTATTTTCGTTCCAAATGTGAATAATAGATAATAAAAAGCCCCGTTAAATAACGAGGCTTTTACTTATGACTTGATTATTCCACTACTCTTTCGATGAGCAGTTGAGGTTTAAAAGTACTAGCTCTCGAAGTGCTACAGAGAACTTAGCAAATTCGTGTACTGAGCCAACTTTGAACTCGTTTAAGATACTCTCCCAGCGGTGCAACGATTGCTCGTTAGTTTCAATCCAATCTTCTAACGCAGCCATCACGTCAAGCTCTTCGGTTGAGCAGCCACAAGTCAGTACCTGAGCGGTAAGTTGACGTTGTTGCCAGTCCAGATCTTCACGGAATGCCGCTCTTGCAAGTGCTTGCCAGTTGTTATCAACGGCTTGGCTATTAATTTGCTTCAAGAACCAATGCAACGATAAACGGTCACCCAAGTTAAAGTAGAGTTTCGATGCTTGCTCAACCGTTTTACCTGTTTCACTTGCTACTGATGAAATATCCAGTGCAGATTGTAAGCTTGATAAGCGGGCAACTTGGTGAGCGAGTTTCTCTTCAACCCCTTTCTCTATCCAACCTTGAGCCAACTCATTGTGTTCTTCAACTTCAGACTCAACTAACATAGTGTCTAGGGTTTCAGTGATAACATTGACATCTTGCTTGTAGATAGCAATCAACTCACCGACCGTGCATTTGCCGCTACGGTTACGAAGCAACCAGCGTGCAATTCGACGCAGTGCTCGGCGCACGTAAAACATAATTTCGTATTGAGCTTGCGCTGTCGCAACGTTATCAAGTTTGCGAGTTTGCTTGAGGATTTCTTCTAAATCAAAGATTTCTCTAGCCGCACTGTAAGCGTTGGCAATATCGACAACACTTGCACCAGTTTCTTCTTGCAAACGAGTAACGAAGTTACAGCCCATTTCATTAACCATCTGGTTAGCCAATGCTGTAGCGATAATTTCAGCTCGCAGTGGGTGATTAACCATTTGATCTTTATAGTTACGTCGTAACGCACTTGGGAAATATTCAACAAGTTGTTTTGCATGGAATTCATCATTTGCGATTTCATCCGTAACAAGTTGCTGTTTAAGTACCATTTTACCGTAGGCAACTAACACTGATAGCTCAGGGCGAGTCAGACCTAGTCCCTGTTTTTCACGCTCGATTAGCGTTTCATCATCAGGAATGTATTCGAGAGCACGGTCCAAGTACCCTGCTTTCTCCATAGTGTGGATGAATCGAATTTGCTCCTTAACAATGCCAACACCTTGCTGTTCAGTAACAGAGATCGACTCCGACTGACGGTAAGCATCATCCAAGACAATTTCACCCACTTCGTCTTCCATAGACTCTAGAATTTGGTTACGTTGCTTAACCGTAAGATCGCCATTTGAAACCAGTCCATTGAGGAAGATCTTGATGTTGACTTCATTATCCGAACAGTCAACGCCACCTACGTTATCAACGAAGTCCGTGTTCACTCGACCGCCAGTTAGTGCGTATTCGATACGACCAAGCTGAGTCATACCCAAGTTACCACCTTCGCCAACCACTTTGGCTCTTAAGTCACGGCCGTCAATGCGCAGCATGTCGTTAGCACGGTCGCCAACATCTGTATGAGTTTCTGTCGATGATTTAACGTAAGTGCCGATACCACCATTCCAAAGCAGATCGACTTTCATTTTCAAGATCATCTTTATCAGATCGTTAGGCGCTAAAGATGCTTTCTTAGTACCTAACATTTTCTGAATTTCTGGCGTCAACTGGATCGATTTTGATCGACGAGAGAAGATGCCACCACCTTGAGAGATCAAGTCTTTGTTGTAATCTTCCCAGCTAGATCTTGGCAGATTAAACAAGCGGTTACGCTCTTCCCAGCTGCTGGCTGAATCTGGATTTGGATCAATAAAGATATGCATGTGGTTAAACGCAGCTTGCAATCGAATATGCTTCGATAACAGCATACCGTTACCGAACACGTCACCTGCCATATCACCTACACCGATTGCAGTAAAATCAGTGGTCTGACAGTTGATGCCCATTTCACGGAAGTGACGTTTAACAGATTCCCAACCACCTTTTGCGGTGATACCCATTGCTTTGTGATCGTAACCGTTTGAACCACCTGAAGCGAATGCGTCACCTAGCCAGAAGTTGTATTCTGCAGAAACAGAGTTTGCCAAATCTGAGAAGGTTGCTGTGCCTTTATCGGCAGCCACTACTAGATATGGGTCATCTTCATCGTGACGAACAACGTTTTGTGGTGGTACCACCTCTCCTTCAATGATGTTATCTGACACATCTAGCAGTGCACGGATAAAGCGTTTGTAACAACGCTGACCTTCCGCAAAAATTTCATCACGAGTGGTGAGAGATGGCTGGCGTTTACAAACGAAGCCGCCTTTTGCACCAACTGGTACAATTACAGTGTTCTTAACCTGTTGCGCTTTTACTAAGCCAAGAATCTCCGTACGGAAGTCTTCTTGACGATCTGACCAACGCAAACCACCACGAGCCACTTTTCCACCACGAAGGTGAACACCTTCAATATCTGGTGCGTAAACAAAGATCTCGAATGCAGGTACAGGCTGCGGAATCTCAGGAATATCGCTTGGCTTCATTTTCAAAGATAACCAAGGCTTAGGCTGCTTATTCTCGTCTACTTGGTAGTAGTTGGTACGAAGCGTCGCCATGATCATTTCAATATAACGACGAATAATACGATCATCATCCAAGCTCTCTACACGATCCAACTGCTCTGTTAGCTTTTTAATTAGATCGTTTTGGCCTTTCTCGCTGCCTTTGTGTTTCGGATCAAATCGCTTGGTGAACAGCTTGACTAGACCTGTCGCTAAGTCTGGGTAGTGGCTTAGCGTATCTTCGATGTACTGCTGACTGAATGGGAAGCCGACTTGGCGCATGTATCGTGCGTAAGCGCGAAGAATGGAAATCTCACGGCCAGATAAAGACGCACCTAATAACAATCGGTTGAAACCATCACTTTCAAGATTACCCGCCCAAATGGCAGCAAATGCTTGTTGGAAACGGTCACGAGCTTCACGAAGGTCAACGGTTTTCTCGCTCTTATGCAGCATAGAGAAGTCAAGGATCCAGAAAGTCTGCCCGTTGTTTTTCTCGATCTCATATGGCGATTCGCCAATCACACGCAAACCAAGGTTTTCCAACATCGGCATTACGTCAGAAAGGTGAATTGGTTCATCGCGATGGTATAACTTTAAGCGGACAGCTTTGGAATCTGCACCCTCTTCTTGAGGTCGGTAGAACAACATGCCAAGTTTATTATCATCACTTAACGCTTCTAAGCGCTCGATATCTGCAACCGCAGAACCTGGCATCATGTCCTCTTTGTATGAGCGAGGGAACGCACTCATATATTCTTTTGAAAGAGGAAGGCCTTTGCTTTCACCAAAGTTAGCAATGATGGATTCTTTTAATCTGTCATCCCAAGAGGTAGAAACTTCCATTAGATTTTGCTCGATCTTTTTCACGTCTACGTCAATGTTGTTATTGTCTACACGAACAATGTAATGTGTTCTCGCTAGTGGGCTTTCTGAGAAGTACGTTGTAAATTCAACCTCTTGCTCGCAACCAAAGTACTGCTTAAGAATGCGTTGAGTTTGACGACGCAATTCTGTGTTGTAACGATCTTTAGTGACATAAACCATGCAACTGAAGAAACGACCAAATGGGTCTTTACGAACAAACAAACGCAGCAAGTCACGATCTTGCATTTGTACAACACCCATTCCCACCTCAAGCAGCTCTTCTTCATTAGCTTGAAGCAACTCGTCGCGTGGGTAGTTTTCTAAGATATTGTGCAATGCTTTGTATGAGTATGATCCGTGACGGTATCCACTTGCTTCAAGGATACGGTCAACTTTTTCACGGATCAGAGGAATGCTTTGTACCGCTTGGTTGTAAACAGCGGAGGTATATAAACCAGTAAAGCGATGCTCACCTATTACTTTACCGTTTTTATCAAACTTTTTAATACCGATGTAATCAGTATAAGCTGGACGGTGGATACGAGATGCTTTGTTACCTTTGGTGATGATCAGAGCGTATGGTTTTTTCGCTTCTAATCGCGCTGAATCTGATAATTCAGAGAGCTTGACGCTACGCACGCGCTTGTCATCAGCAAACAGACCTAGTCCTTTTTCTTTAGCAGGAACAAGTTCGGTATCACCATTGACCTCTTTTAAGTCATAATCTTTATAACCCATAAAGGTAAAGTTATGATCTTCTAGCCAACGAAGAAATGCGATCGTTTCATCCATACGATCCGTTTGGATAGAAACACGATCTTTATTCTTCTCAAGCTCATCAGTAACAAACTTAAGCTTATCAACCATCTGCTTCCAGTCATCAACGACTAAGCGAGTATCAGATAGAATTCTTAACAGCTCTTCTTTAAGCGCTTGCATCTCGTCTTTACTAGTAAGGCGGTCTACCTCTATGTGGAAAAGTGATTGAAGAACACCACCCTCACCGTTTACGTCTGTAACTTGGCCTTTTTTATCACGCTGAATCTGTGTTGGGTTATTCAACATTAGGTGACAAACAAGATCCAAACGTGCTAAAGCCATTTTGACTGAGTCCACTAAGAATGGACTATCTGGAACAACAATTTCTACGATTGTGTGTGTGGATTGCCAGCCTTGACGACTTACGGTCGGGTTAAATACTCGAACCGAAATCTCTTCTGGTTTTTTTTCATTGATATGGTGCCAAAGGCTAACGACAGCACCATAAAGGTCGGATTCGTTTCGCTGAATTAGATCATCATCAGCAATGTTACTGAATAAGTGTTGAGCAAGTTTAGTTACAAGCGTTTGGTGAGAAAGCTCGAGTTTGTCTTGAATCAGTTGGTAAACCTTTTCAAGCAGAACCGGCACTACATTTTCACGCGCGGTCATATTCACACTCCACATTAGAATTGTTGTTTTGTAGGGGGACTTAGTAGCTAGGTTGTTACCTTAGAAACTAAGCATAGGTAATGCATGTGCCCATTGTAAAAGCATAATTACAAATGTTTAACAACTAATCGTAGTGGTAAGAGGTGAAATGTCCGATTCTGTGACTAAGATTCCTATTTAACTCTCTGCAAATACAATACATCACAGAGTTTCTAACTTAAGAAACTTATTATTTTGGTCAGTTGTTAGTCTAAACTGGCCTCTAACGCCCAATTGACTAAGAAATGGTCTAAATCTCGCGGCGGGTAACTGTAAACGCAAACCGTTGTGTGTGACAACTTGAACAACACTTGCCGCACCAGAATAATGAGATAAAAACGTTTGATATGAAATGTTGAGATTGAAGTAGTAATAGTTCATGAAGTGAAAACTAAGTGACATAAACAAATAAGGTGGCCTTAATGACCACCCTATTGTGTTGTTTACTATTCGTCTAGTGCTTTAGTCACTTTTTCGAATAGATCTTTAGCAAGATTATCCATTGCTTTGAGCTTTTCAAGTTCTGCACGAATCATTGCTTGGCGAGCTTCATCGTATTTACGGAACTTAAGTAAAGGATCAATCATTCGAGAAGCTACTTGTGGGTTCGAATCATTTAGTTGGCGAAGAATTTCACCGGCAAACTGGTAACCTACACCGGATTTATCATGGAAACGTACAGGGTTCGCACTTAAGAACGAGCCAACTAAGCTGCGCGTACGGTTCGGATTTTTCAAACTAAATGCTTCGTGGTTCATGGTTGCTTTTACTTTTTCAAGAGCATCCTCTGCAGGATTGCTACCTTGCAGTGCAAACCACTTATCCATAACCAAACCATCGTGCTTCCATTTATCGCTGTAATCAGCCATAAGTGCTTCACGACACTCGAGCTGAGCGTTATTTGCAGCACTCATCGCAGCAATCGTATCTGTCATGTTATTTGCAGATGCGTATTGTGCGTTGACTAAATCATTACCTTTTGCCGTATGTGCTAGGTATTGTAGGCAACGGTTACGTAAAGCACGCTTGCCAATAGCAGCATGGTCGATCGTATACTCTGTTTGCTTAAGCGTGTGATAAGTCGCACTTAGCTCATCTTCTAATTCCTTAGAAAGTGACACTGTAATGCTGTTTAGCACTTTGTCTACGGCATCGATATCAATTTGTTGGTACCAACCAGTAATCTCATTGATTGAAGGCATAGAGAAAACTTGAGCAATGAAAGCTGGCTCAAGCGTTTCATCCAACAGCACACCGCGGAAAGCATCTATCACACCTTCAGAAAGCGATACTTCTTGTCCCGCTTGAACGTTTTTCACATTCTGACGAATGTATTTAGCCAATAGCATTTGGCTAGCGTCCCATCGAGCAAAATCGTTCGTTGCATGCTTCATCAAGAAGACTAACTCGTCATCGCTGTAATCGTATTCTAATTTGACTGGTGCCGAGAATTCACGCAACAAAGATGGCACTGGCTGTTCTTCGACATTTTCAAATACGAACGTTTGCTTATCTTGTTTAATATCCAGCACGTTATGAACAGATTCACCGTTAATCACCAGTGGGATAACTCGACCTTTCGAATCATACAACTCGATATCGAACGGAATATGCAGCGCTTGTTTTTCTGCTTGGTCTTGCGTCGGCTCCGTAAATTGCTCTACCGTTAGTGCGTAAGTTTTTGCATCAGCGTTGTATTCGCTATTTACGCGTAGCGTTGGTGTACCCGATTGGCTGTACCACAAACGGAACTGTTTTAAATCAACACCGGTGGCATCTTCCATTGCAGAAACAAAGTCTTCACACGTCGCGGCGGTACCATCGTGACGTTCAAAATAAAGTTTCATTCCTTTTTGGAAGCCCTCTTCGCCAAGGAGTGTATGGTACATGCGAATAACTTCGCTGCCCTTTTCATACACCGTTAGCGTGTAGAAGTTATTCATCTCAATGACTTTGTCAGGACGAATCGGGTGAGACATTGGGCTTGCATCTTCCGCAAATTGAGGACCACGAATAATACGTACGTTATCAATACGGTTATCAGCACGAGAACCTAAGTCAGAAGAGAATTCTTGGTCACGGAATACGGTTAAGCCTTCTTTTAGACTTAGTTGGAACCAGTCACGACAAGTGACACGGTTGCCAGTCCAGTTGTGGAAGTACTCATGACCGATCACAGCTTCGATACCTAAATAGTCACGATCTGTCGCAGTTTGATCGTTCGCCAGCACATATTTTGAGTTAAAAATGTTCAAGCCTTTGTTTTCCATTGCACCCATGTTGAAGAAATCAACAGCAACGATCATATAAATATCCAGATCGTATTCCAGGCCAAAGCGTTCCTCATCCCACTTCATCGAGTTGATCAAAGATGTCATCGCATGACCTGCACGATCTAAGTTACCTTTATCAACAAAGATTTCTAAATCAACACTGCGACCTGACATCGTTGTATATTTGTCACGCAATACATCAAAGTCGCCTGCAACAAGGGCGAACAAGTAAGCTGGTTTTGGATGCGGATCCTGCCATTGAACCCAATGACGACCGTTCTCTGCATCACCTTCTGCAATTCGGTTACCATTGCTCAGCAAATATGGGTAAGCCGCTTTATCTGCGATCACTTTTGTTGTGTATTTTGCTAGAACATCCGGACGGTCTAGATAGTACGTGATACGGCGGAAGCCCTCAGCCTCACACTGAGTACAAAATGCGCCGCCTGATTTGTACAAACCTTCGAGTGCTGTATTCGCTTCAGGATCAATTTTGGTGACGATTTCAAGTTCAAACTCGGATGGAAGATCGGTCAGTACCAGCGATGACTCCTTCACCTCGTGATGAGCCCAATCCTCACCATTTACTTTTACAGCGCGTAGCTCAAGCCCTTCGCCATCGAGTTCTAGCGTTGTTGTATCGCCTTTTTGAGCAACTTTTGATACCGCCGTAACGATTGTGTCATTGTCATATAGATCAAAAGTAAGATCGATATCAGTAATCGCATGAGATGGCTCTTTATAATCTTTACGATATTTGGCCAGGGGAGCTTGAGACATGAGCATAAATCCTTGTATGTCGAACAACAAAAATACCAGACTGCATGATCAAAAATGCAGTTCTGGTATCACTATATAAGCTATTTGTAGGGGTTGTGGTATCAGAATACAAGTCTTTCCATCAAAAAACGGAGCTTTTAGTGCTCTAGCTCCGTTTTTTGATTAACATTTAAACAACATTAATGACTTACCGTACGCACGCGTAATTTGGCGCATGTTAAAGGCATCATGGCGTAACTCTATTGAGTACGGCGTACATATCACCATTGGAATCTTCGATCGTTAGCTCATTCTTGTTGAGCTTATACGTGGTTCCATGCTCGCCATTTTCATACAGCAGAACCAAAAACTCATCTTCTGTGTAAAACACACCTTGTTTGATGGACTCATCCCCTTCTTCGTTCGAAACCCTAAACATGAACACGAAATCAGGTTGAAGTATCAAATCCATCTGATTAATGTTGTTGGCCACAAGACCGTCGCCAGATACGTAAGAGCTAGACCAAATACCTGCAAGTGAATTAGATAATCCTTTAGTGAACGTTACACCATTAAGATCAAGCGTATTGTGGTTGTTGCGATAGGCATAAATTTGAGGCTCGTCGGTGTTTAAACCAAGAACGATTGTGTCTTCATTTGCATTATACAGCCCTTCCCAATGGTCAACGGAATAGTCTTTCTTTTGAATATCAATAGAAAAGCTGTAGTCAGAACCTAATGAGAGTTTGATCGCACGAAAGTTTTCAGCCGACTCTTCGGGGTTTGGGTTCATCAAATACCAGTCTCCGATGAGAAACGGCGTGTCAAAGTGACTTAATTCATCTTCTCTGGTGTTTTCTCCACCAAACACACTAAAGCAGCAAAAGCTAAGTAAAATAAAGAACCACTTCATATCGGCATCCTTATCGTTTTCTTTTAGCTTAGCCAGTAGTCCTCACTTTCGCGAAATTTTAGATGTAGATCACGTAAATTATTGGGGGAAAATAAGCGAATATCTTGCTCGATATCGAGACAGCGGAAGACAAAAAGGCATAAAAAAAGAGTGAATCTGAAAGACTCACTCTTTTTATTCTAAATTGCCAGTTATTATGACTGATTTTCCTGCTTAAGTAGATCGACCATAATCGCGACAGACTCATCTAAATAAACATCAGGAGCCTCGTAGTCTTTTGGTATGTCATCCAATGTTTTGAATGCTTTTTTACCCAAAGCAACTTGACGTTCATTTATGCGTTGTAATCGAAGGGCTTCCGCTTTATCCGATTCAGCTTTACGAACTTTTTCGTTCAAAGACAAAGTATTATCGTCTTTTTCTTTACGATATTTCTCGATGTCTTCATTGATAAAGCGGAACTCCATTTCATCAGAAATACGCTTGTTATGAAGAGCAGTAAGTTTTTCAACTAAGGCGTCGTTACTTGGAAACGTTTGATATTGTGCTTTATCAATCTGATCCCAAGGTAAAGCATTGTCTTCAACACTTTCACCTGTTTCAGAAGCCTCTATTGGCGTTGGGTACGAAATATCTGGTGCAACACCACGATTTTGCGTACTTCCACCGTCAATACGATAAAACTTCTGAATCGTGTACTGAACATAACCTAGCTCTTTATCGAAAAGATCGTAAATATGATTCAGTGAACGATGTTGCTGAACTGTACCTTTACCGAAAGAGTTTTCACCTAAGATGATTGCACGATTATAATCTTGCATTGCCGCTGCAAAAATTTCAGATGCTGAAGCACTGTAGCGGTTAATCAATACCGTCAATGGGCCATCATAACTCACTTTTCCATCGGTATCGGCATTCACCTTGATGCGGCCATAGCTGTCACGAACTTGAACTACAGGACCTTCTTTAATGAATAAACCTGTCAATGCCGTCGCTTCTGTTAGCGCACCACCACCATTGTTACGTAGATCAACGATTACGCCGTCAACGTTTTTGGTTTTCAACTCAGCTAGTAATTTATCGGTGTCTTTCGATAAGCCGACGTAGAAACTTGGTACTTCTAAAATACCAATCTTCTTACCGTCTTTTTCGATGATTTCTGACTTAACCGCACGATCTTCTAAGCGAACTTTGTCACGAACAATTGTGACAATGTAACTCTTAGCATCGTTACCTTCTGGCAAGATCTGTAGATTAACCTTTGTGCCTTTAGGGCCTTTGATTAACTGAACAACATCATCCAGACGCCAACCGATCACGTCGACAATTTCTTCACCGTCTTGTCCAACACCAGTGATTCGGTCCCCTTCACCAAGTTGCTTACTCTTTGAGGCCGGACCGCCAACAACAAGTGAACGAATTACTGTGTAATCGTCTGTCATTTGCAAAACGGCGCCGATGCCTTCTAGAGAAAGATTCATTTCCGATTGGAATTGCTCGGCATTACGTGGAGAAAGGTAGCTTGTATGAGGGTCAACCTGTCGCGCGAAGGCATTCATATACAACTGAAATGCGTCTTCATTGTTGGTCTGTGTGATGCGCTTCATCGCGTTGTTATAACGCTTCTCTAAAACTTCTTTAATCTCTGGCCACTCTTTGCCAGTCAGTTTCAGATTTAACGCGTCATATTTCACACGCTTGCGCCACAACTCGTTGAGCTCTGCTTCGTCTTTTGGCCATGCGGCCTCAGAGCGGTCTAACTCTATCTCGTCATCGGTATCAAACTTGATCTCTTCATCGAGTAGAGTTAACGCATAAGCAAAACGATCGAAACGCTTCTGCATTGAGAGGTTGTAAACATCAAAAGCAATTTGGTTGTTGCCCGATTTAAGCTGATCATCAAGCTCGACTGACCAATTTTTAAATGAGTTGATGTCTGCTTGAGTGAAAATATTTCTATTGTAATCAAGCAACTCTACATAGCGTTCAAAGATCGCTTTAGAGAAATCATCATTGAGGCTGAAGTGCTTATAATGAGAGCGGGTAAATCGCGAGGTGACTCGTTTGCTAGCTGTTTCATGCTGAACTTCAGGAGAAAGAACCGGCAGGTCATCTTTATGTAGTTTGGCTTCAAGAGCCTGAGCTGATGCTGCTAGCCATAAGCTAGCAGCAATCAGGGTCACTTTTGAACGGCAATTCATGCGTAGGAGTATCTCCTTTATGCGCGCAAGTGCTCCGCTTTCACAACCATTTGTAGGCCGTTAGCAAGTTGAACACGTACATCATCCTTATTGATTTCAACAATGGTCGCTGCCATGTTTCCTTTGCCCATGTTCACGTTAACTGCGTTACCTACTGTGATTTCATCAGCATTTAGAGCGCGCGTTTCTACAGGCTTAGTTGGTTTTTGTACTTTTGGTTTATTAGTACGACGAGGCTGTTGAGGCTTTTTAGCCGCAGGTTTCGCTTTCGCCTTACCCTCTTCACGAGCTTTTTGTGCTTGTTCTTTACGACGAGCCTGAACTTTCGCCTTGCTTTCTGCAAGTGTCGCTTTCGCGTGTTCAACGTGCTCTTCTTCTAGCTCACCACAAGGGTTGCCATCTAGGTCTACACGTACTGCACCTGGTTTTACACCGTGTAGGTAACGCCATGATGAAGTGTACTGTCTTAACGCTGCACGAAGCTGTGTTTTGCTTACTTTTTCGTCTTCATTTAGACGTTCCGCAAGATCTTGAAAAATACCAATTTTCAGAGGTTTTGCTTCACCTTCTAAAGTAAAGCACTTAGGGAAACATTCAGCAATATATGCAATAACTTCTTTGCTGTTTTTTAACTTTTCAGTCATGAGGGGTCCTGATTTGAGCGGATTTCCGCGAGCATTAAGAAAAAATATTCTCGTATTATAGTGACATGCCAAGGAAAAACCACACTCGAAGGCTAATTTATGCGTCGTTCGCGTGTGAATTAAGCAGCTTTTCTACTTCAACCATGAAATGAGTGAGACCTTCTTCGTCTGTTTCATTAAATCGGCCAATACTTGGACTATCAATATCAAGTACACCAACCACCTTTCCATTAATAGAAAATGGAATCACAATTTCTGAATTGCTCGCTGCATCGCACGCAATATGCCCCTCAAATTCGTGAACGTCGTATACTCTTTGTATAGTATTAGTTTGTGCAGCAGTACCGCAGACGCCTCGACCCATTGGGATACGAACACAAGCTGGTTTTCCTTGGAACGGACCAAGAATAAGCTCTTCACCTTTTGTTAGGTAAAAGCCTGCCCAGTTAAGATCGTCAAGTTCCATGAAAAGCAATGAGCTCAAGTTTGCTAGGTTCGCAATAAAGTCTGGTTCAGACTCAATTAGAGCAACAGCTTGTTTGGTTAGTCTTTGGTATTGTTCTAAGTTCATATTAACTTCCTACTTACTATAAAAGCTTCCATTCTCAATGTATGGCGCTAAAATGCAGCCCTACTTTATAATAGGACTTATTCTCAATTACAATGCTTCTGAAAAATGACACTATTAGCCGTTCTTGGTTGATAACACAAGTAAAAAAGCACAAGTCCAAGCTGATCATAGCGAACTTGATAGCGGTGCTTGCAACCTTGATTAGTGTTCCAATTCCCCTCCTCATGCCTTTGATGGTTGATGAGGTCTTATTGGACCAACCTGCAAAAGGCTTAGATGCCATGAATGCCATTCTCCCTGAAGCGTGGCACACTCCGACAGGCTATATTTTCTTCACCCTGTTCTTGGTTGTTCTTATGCGAGCTGCGAGCCAAGGATTAAATATCCTTCAAAGCCGACAATTTACGCTTGTTTCAAAAACCATCACGTTTGAGATGCGCAGTAAAATGATCGACAAACTCGGCCGTATCAGCATCCGACAATACGAAACCAAAGGTAGCGGAGGAATCAACGCACACCTTATCACTGACATTGAGACCATTGATAAATTTATTGGTTGTACGTTAGCAAAATTCGTTATCAGTTTTCTGACTGTTATTGGTACTGCTATCGTTCTACTTTGGCTCGATTGGCGACTTGGTCTGTTTATCCTGTTAGTTAACCCTATTGTCATTTACTTCTCACGTAAACTAGGCAGTATGGTTAAACATCTGAAACGGAAGGAAAATCATTCTTTTGAAATTTTCCAAAACCGTTTAGTTGAAACATTAGATGGAATCTACCAACTACGCGCGGCCAATAAAGAGCGAGAATTTCTCCAGCAACTTAAAGACAGTGCGAACCAAGTTCGCGTTGATGCAGACAAGTATGCTTGGCAATCTGAAGCGGCTGGTCGCGTTTCTTTCCTTCTCTTTTTGATCGGCTTTGAATTATTCAGAGCTGTCGCAATGTTAATGGTCATGTTCAGTGACCTTACTATTGGTCAAATATTTGCCGTTTTTGGTTACCTATGGTTCATGCTGTCTCCTGTTCAAGAGTTGCTTGGGATTCAGTTTTCTTGGTACAGCGCTAAAGCCGCATTAAAACGCATCAACGACTTATTAGAGTTAGAAGAAGAGCAGAGACCGGTTCCTAAGGTAAATCCTTTCAAAGAAGGTAGAGAAGTTGATGTTAAAGTAGAAAACATTAATTTCTCTTACAATAATGAAAACAAAGTCCTAGATAATCTTTCTTTACATATGCCGGCAGGAAAGAAAGTGGCATTGGTTGGTGCAAGCGGCGGTGGTAAGTCGACCTTGATACAATTACTTATTGGGGTTTACCGTCAAAACTCCGGTAGCATTCGCTTTAATGATGAATTAACAGAAGATATTGGTTTTGAAGTAATTCGCGACAAAATTGCCGTGGTATTACAGCAACCTATACTATTTAACGATACCTTGAGGCATAATCTAACGCTTGGTGGGAATTTTGACGAAATGTCACTTTGGCGTGCGCTTGAAGTGGCTCAGCTGCATGATGTAATTTCTCAACTTAACCACGGCTTGGATACTCAAGTTGGTCGTAATGGCATTCGTTTGTCAGGAGGTCAACGACAACGGCTTGCCATTGCTAGAATGGTGCTGAGTAATCCTCAATTTGTTATTTTAGACGAAGCCACGTCTGCACTAGATACCGCTACTGAAGCGGCTTTACACAAAGCACTGACCGAGTTCTTACGTGGTAGAACAACATTAATCGTTGCGCACCGACTATCCGCTGTGAAACAAGCCGATTTGATCTACGTGCTTGAAGATGGGAAAGTGACGCAAACAGGTACTCATGGTGAGTTAGTTGAGCAAGAAGGCTTATATCAAACCTTATATGGGGGCATACAGTCCCACGCTTAAATCGTTCAAGCTAGAGAGGTCGTTATGACCTCTCTGTCTAAGCACGCCATGCAACCCAATAACGTACGTTTGTGCCAAGGTTGTGAATTGCCTGTCGACATCGTCGACTTACCCCATGGCAAAAATGCACACTGCCCTCGTTGTGGTACACAATTATATCGCGGAGGTAGCCCTAGCCTCTCTGGTAATCTAGCCGTCGCGATAACCTGTATCCTACTATTTATTCCATCGCACTTTTTTAACTTTATTAGCATCCGGCTCTTTGGTGTGATGATTCCGGCAACCCTGCCTTCAGGGATGATCACATTGATGGAAGAAGGATTTGTTCTTCTTTCATTGCTCATTCTATTTTGTAGCTCTCTTGCGCCACTGACGGTTTGTGTTTCAGTGGTAACGGCACATATTTCTTTACATCAACGATGGTTCCGTGGGCTTCGTATCTCACTGTGGCTAATTCAACATTTGAAGCATTGGGTTATGTTGGATGTGTTCTTAGTTAGCATCGCCATTTCCTGTTTTAAACTCCAAGATTATTCCGACATTTTCGTCGGTCCAGGGTTAATTGGTCTGGTTCTTTTGCAGATATTTACCGTTTTGTTAGTTTCAAGAATCAGCGTCCGTCGTTATTGGGAAGCTTGGAAGCCAGAAAGTTTATATGCTTTTGAGCATAAAGATGTGCATTGCCATGAATGCCACTTGTCCCAACCTGAAGGTGACCATTGCCAGCGTTGTCATCACGAGTTATATCATCGCAAGCCAAACTCCATTCAGAAAACATGGGCTTACCTCATCGCAGCAACGGTCGCCATCTTCCCTGCTAACCTGATCCCTATTTCCATCTTGCTTACCAATGGTAAGCGTTTGGAGGACACTATTTTTTCAGGCGTGGCTGGTTTGGTAAAAAGCGGCATGTATGGAATCGCTGCGATCATTTTTGTTGCCAGTATCGTTGTCCCGGTGATTAAAATACTTGGGCTCGCCTACATCATGCTTTGCATCCAATTCAAACGTTCGGTGTTTAAGAGACAACGAATGATGGTTTACTTTGTTGTTAAATGGATCGGTAAATGGTCTGTGATGGATTTGTTTGTTATTTCTATCATGATGACGTTAGTCGATCGTGGTCAGATACTGGATTTCACACCAGGATATGGCGCGGTAGCATTTGGTGTTGTCGTTGTATTGACCATGCTTGCAGCAGAAAGTATTGATCCAAGGCTAATCTGGGACCAAACAAGCCCAAAACAATCAGAAAAAGAGTCAATGAATGAGTGATCAGAACAGTTCTCAAACGTCATACGTACCAGATGTAAAGCGGAGTAAAGGCATATCTCCTCTTTGGCTGTTGCCAATTTTGACCATGGTCTTAGCTGGCTGGCTTGTTGTGAAGTCGATACACGATGCAGGACAACGAGTGCAAATCTATTTTTCTGATGCCGCTGGTCTTGTCGCCGGCCGAACCACTATCCGTTACCAAGGATTAGAAGTCGGCATGGTAAGAGACATTAACCTCACCGAAGATCTCGGCAGTATTTATGTCGATGCTGATATCTATCCTGAAGCTGCAAAGTTACTGAACGATAAAACACGCTTTTGGTTAGTAAAACCAACAGCTAGCCTAACGGGAGTTTCCGGACTGGATGCGCTCGTCTCAGGTAACTACATCTCGATTCAACCCGGAGATGGTCAAGAGTTTGAGACAACATTCCATGCGTTAGACTCTGCCCCAACAGATTTACGCGTTTCTCAAGGTTTGAATATTAAGCTCAAAAGCCGTGATTTAGGTGGTGTATCGGTTGGCTCTCAAATTGTTTATAAGAAAATCCCAATCGGTGAAGTGTACAGTTACCAGCTAGATGAAGATGCAAAATCTATCACTATTCAAGCCAACATTCAGGATCAATACCGACATATCATTAACAACCGCAGTCGATTCTGGAACGTCAGTGGAATTGGTGCCAGCATCGGTTTTGAAGGTGTCGATGTAAGACTAGAAAGCATGAGTGCCTTACTAGGTGGCGCCATCGCCGTCGACTCTCCGGATGATGGTGAGCCTGTAGAAGAGAACACCGAGTTCCGTTTGTATAAAGATTTGAAAACTGCTGGTCGAGGCATCGCGGTTAAAATCGTCCTACCTGATGACAGCAAGATCAGCGGAGAAGGCGCTCCAATTATGTATCGCGGAATCGAAATTGGCCAAGTTACGGACTTGAGCCTTTCCGAAGGCCGAGAAGTGATATTGGCGTCAGCGGCAATTCAACCCGCTTTTAGTGACATGCTGACGACAGGTACTCGATTTGTCTTAGAAGAAGCAAAGGTGTCCCTTTCTGGTGTTGAAAACATTGCTAATTTAGTGCGAGGAAACTTCTTAACGATCGTACCGGGCGCGGGTGAACGCTCTCGCCGCTTTACTGCGATTCGTAAAAACGTGTTTAACCAACAGCAAGAAAAGTCTATCGCGATTCGGTTGGTGTCCGACAATTCGTTTGGCCTAGATAGCGGTGCCAATGTACTTTATAAAGGCATCGTTGTTGGTTCAATCATCAAAGTGGGCCTAGTTAAGGAAGATAAAAAATCACAACACGAAGTATTTATGGATGTATTGATTGACCATGAATACAAACATCTGATCAAATCAAACAATCGTTTTTATGTAACCGGCAGTGCATCAGCAGAGTTAACTGAATCGGGGCTCAGCGTTACCGTTCCTCCAGCAAAGCAGTTGTTAACCGGGTCAATTAGTTTTGTGAGCGAAGGCAAGCAGGATATTCAAAAAGAGTATCAACTGTTCCAAAATGAATCATTGGCTGAATTGGCGCAGTACAATCAAAGTGGCTCTAGGGCGCTAACACTATTTGCTTCTGAATTGCCGCCGATTTCCAAAGGCAGCCCTCTACTCTATCGTAATCTTCCAGTTGGTAACGTCTCCGATTTCCAACTAGTTGATGGCGGAGTACTAATTAAGGCTACTATCGAAAACCGCTTCGCTTATCTTGTAACGCCACAAACCGTTTTTTGGAATCGTTCAGGGATTGAGATAGATGCATCATTAGCTGGCGTCAGTGTGAAAGCGCACCCTTTGAAGTCGTTAATCGAAGGTGGCATCGCTTTTGACTCCGTACCAGGCGTTGAAAACAAAATCGGAGAAAACTGGAAGCTGTATTCTGATCAAAAAACCGCTCGCAAGTTTGGGCGCGTCATTGCTTTAGAAACCGACGGTTCGCAAGAGATTGCTAAAGGAATGCCGATTGAATATCAAGGTGTTAAAGTTGGTGAAATCACTCTGGTTGTACCGAATTTTCGTCGTAACATGGTTGAAGTCACTGCAAGGATCCTACCTGAATACGTAGAAAACATTGCAGTTGAAGGCTCACATTTTTGGCTAACTGAACCAGAAATTGGTTTAGGTGGCGTTAAAAACCTCGGGGCGTTGGTGTCGAAATCCATCAGTGTTGAACCAGGTAAAGGTAAAGCTAAATTTGATTTTCAATTAGAAAATAGTTCAGAACGCGTGCATGGAATCATGTTTACGTTACAAAGTGAACAAAGAGGCTCAGTACAAGTCGGTACCCCTATTCTTTACCGCCAGATGGAAGTTGGCCAAGTGACCGACGTAAGCCTAGGAGAATTTGCTGATCGCATCGTCACGACTATCAAAATACAGCCTGAATATGCTTACCTCGTTCGTCAAAACAGTGTGTTCTGGAATGTTTCAGGAGTAGATGTTTCCATCGGGCTTACCGGCGCTAACATCAAAGCGGGAACCTTTGATAGTTTAGTTCGCGGAGGAATTGCGTTTTCAACGCCAGAGCAATCGACTATTCCACCAGCGGCAAAGAGTGGGCAATCTTTCTTTTTGTATCCACAAGCTGAAGAAGGTTGGACTCAATGGCGTACAGCAATTCCGAAGCCGTAGAATAAAGCTCAATTCACGTACAATTGAAGTTTGATCATTTTAAAAGAGCAGCAATCGCTGCTCTTTTTTATTGCTCGGCCCTTGTCACTATTCGTTTCTGCTTCGCTTTCGTATATTATTTGCCACAAATTCTGCAAACGAGATCCCACATTGCATCCTAATGTTTACATCCCAGACGCGTTTCTGGAAAAAATCCAAACTATTCTTCCTGCTCACCTCAACATGGAAGACTTTATCGCGTCGTGCCAAAAGCCACTGCGCAAAAGTATTCGAGTTAATACGTTGAAGATCAGTGTTGAAGCGTTTCTAGAACGAACAGAAGCAAAAGGCTGGAAGCTTTCTCCCGTGCCTTGGTGTGACACAGGTTTTTGGATTGAAGCGGACGAGTCAGTTGTACCATTAGGCAACACAGCAGAACACATGTCTGGCTTATTCTACATTCAAGAAGCCAGTTCGATGATGCCGGTATCTGCTCTGTTTATGAATGATGAATCTTACGATGCCGTGTTAGATACCGCAGCCGCTCCAGGCTCAAAAACCACTCAAATTGCAGCTTTAATGAACAACGAAGGTGTGCTTGTGGCCAATGAATACGCCGCAAGTCGTGTAAAAGTACTGCACGCTAATGTGGAACGTTGTGGAGTACGTAACGCCGCACTAAGTAACTTCGATGGGCGCGTTTTTGGCGGTTGGCTACCAGAACAATTTGATGCGGTTTTGCTCGACGCGCCTTGCTCTGGAGAAGGCACCGTTCGCAAAGACGAAGATGCGATGAAAAACTGGACGCAAGCTTCCGTACTCGACATCGCTGACACACAGAAAGATCTTATTGAAAGCGCCTTCCATGCATTAAAGCCCGGTGGTGTGATGGTTTACTCAACATGTACGCTCAGTACAGAAGAAAACCAACAAGTTTGTCAACACTTGAAAGAAACCTTTGGGGATGCTGTAGAGTTTGAAAGCCTTGAGAACTTGTTTGAAAACGCAGAGGCAGCTCTAACTGAAGAAGGCTTTTTGCATATTTTCCCGCAGGTCTACGACTGTGAAGGGTTCTTTGTTGCAAGAATTCGCAAACAGGCTGCTGTTGAGGCGCCAGAAGTCAAAAAGCGCATGGGGAAATTCCCCTTTGCTAAAACTTCAAAAAAAGAATCGACAGAAATTGCTCAACAACTCCAAAGCGCGTTAGGTATTAAACTTCCAAATGACAGTTCTGTATGGCTTCGCGATAAAGATGTCTGGTTATTCCCTAATGCTTTAGAAGCGATGATCGGCGAATTACGCTTCTCCCGTATGGGTATAAAGATCGCGGAAGCCCATAAAAATGGCTACCGTTGGCAACACCAAGTCGCGACTGCCCTGGCGACAGGTTCTGAAAGCAACGCCATTGAACTCAGTATTGAAGAAGCGCGCGAATGGTACATGGGGCGTGATGTTCGCCCACAAACCATTCCTGAGGGAATGAAAACAGGTAAAGGCGAAGTGCTTGTCACCTATCAAGGCGCAGTTATTGGCCTTGGCAAGTGGGTAAGCAACCGAATAAAGAATGGTCTCCCTCGCGAATTAGTACGAGATAAGAACTTATTTTAAAAGACGTAAAACGAACCATAAATAAATGAAAAGCCATCGTATTTGCGATGGCTTTTTAATTCGTAAGTATGAAAGCAAGTGGGCTCGCTAGCGATCCGGACACGCTGTACTAAACTAGTTGTATCAAAGTAATGCTTTGATGTGGCATTTCTCTCTATGTTCACCAACAAAATTATTGTTGGACAAGTTTAGCGCAGGCTCTGCGGAGCCGTTTCCCCTAGGCCCAAAAAAAGGAAAAGTTTGGGCCGTTTTTTTGGCTGTAGATCCGCTATACGTGAGTTTGGACTACGCTAGACGAATACCGTCTTTCTCAATGACAATTTTACCCTGCTTGTATAAGCCACCGATGGTCTTTTTATAAGTCCCTTTACTTGTGCGGAAAGCATCAAAAATCGCTTCAGGAGACGACTTGTCATTCAAAGGCAAAAATCCGCCTTTCTTCTCTAGCAGGTCAAGGATCTTACTAGAAAGATCGTCCATTTTCGCCACACCTACTTTTTGTAGAGCAAGGTCGATTTTACCATCTTCACGAATGTGCTTAATAAAGCCTTTCAGCTTTTTACCGATGTAAAGCTTACCAAAAACATCCGATGGGAAAATCATGCCCCAATGCTTACCGTTAACGATAGCTTTATAACCAAGTTGACTACGCTCTGCGATGATCAAATCAACTTGTTCGTTAACTTCATAATTCGCTGGAGTTTTATCTAACCATTTATTGAACTTAGTCGTACCAACAATGCGACCTGACGCTTTGTCGGTATAAACATACACTAAAATGGTTTGTCCGGCAGAGAAGCGAGTGCGTTGCTCACTAAAAGGAATCAGTAAGTCCTTTTCTTTGATGCCCCAATTTACAAAAGCACCTGTCGCATTCACACTCTCAATCTTCATTAAACCCCACTCACCCACTTGGGCAATTGGTCTTTCAATGGTCGCAGCAAGTTGGCTTTCTGAATCGAAGTACAGAAATACGTCTACATACTCACCAATTTCAGTACCCTCTGGTACATACTTACTAGGTAGTAGAACAGAACCGTAATCATCGCCATCCAGAAATACGCCAAAATCAGCCGTTTTAATGACTTCTAAGCTGTTAATTTGACCAATTTTAATCATTGATTTTGTCTCTTTTTAAATTTACGTGGAATTATACCTAAACTAACAAGAAAATCAGAGAGAAAAGCATAGTGCTCTGTTATGCTGTTGTCGTTCAGCTATATGCCCCAGTCACTCTTTTAGCACTCTTATACTTACCTGCTCAACGGAACGCATAAGTTAAGAATGCTTTAGCAAAGTCAGGAGCTTTCTTTGGTCACCGTCGATAAACAAGACTCAATAACATTAAAAATCAGTCATGCACTCGCAAAGAGCAAAAGTGTCGACCTAGATATTTACTTTTTTATACCTGGTGAGCTTGGTTTAAACGCCGATATCATCAGTGAATCCGAATTTTATTACACCTCAATCACACAGCAACGATCTTATTACAGTACTGAAATCCTTCTTCCGCTAGTACACAGTCGACTTGCCAAACGTGGACGCCTGTCGAATCAGCAATACCGAGTAAGTTTGAGTTTGTTCGCTTACCAATACGTTATCGCGCTAGACAAAGCGGTAGCAAGTTTAAACAAGCATGAGAACAACTCCGTAACGGAAGATGAAGTGGACGAAGTTATCGAGCTCACGCTTGAGATCTTAAAGCGCTTGCGGCGTTCTATTCCTTATGAAGAGAACTTAAAACGCTACTACGTTAACATCGATAACTATCTGTCTTGGTATACCGAGCAAAAGTTCCTGTCACTGGTGGCCCATCTACCACGTGAAGGCGACTATGGCACGATCAAAAAGCGTCTGATCACGCTATGTGAGAAAGAGCAAGCCCATCGTAAACTCAACAAATACAACTCATCAAGAGTCGTTGAAGACGTTACTCGCCTATCTAACAAAATGCGCTTGCTAAGGCGATTGATTGAACACCCTATCGTGCTTCGTGAAGAAACCATATCGATGGGTAACAACATTAAGCGCGCTATCAAAGGTATTGCAACCGGTTTAGTGATGGTTGTCGTGACCTCGACAGTGATTCTCGCTCGCGATTATCTGGGGGAAATTTCTGCCTCATTCATTATCGCGATGTCTTTTATTTACGCTTTACGAGAAATCTTTAAAGATGATTTACGCGATGCCATGTGGCGATGGATCCGTAAAGGCAAGCCAAAATGGCGTAAGAAGTATGTTGATCCAACGACGAAAAAAGTGGTTGGCAAAAAATTGGAGTGGCTCGATTATCGTACCTTAAGTAGCTTGCCGGATAAGATTCAAAGAATACGTAAAAAACGCGTCGTGCAACGTGAAGAGCAGATTCTTCATTATCACGAGAAAACCGAAATGGCGACCTCTCTTTTCTTGAGTGGTTACGAACAAACGAGAGAAACATTGAACATCAGTTTGCGCCCTATCATCCGCTTGATGGATAAAAGCTCAAACCGAGTTTACCGTTTAAATGAAGGTCAAGTAACCAAAGAGTCAGTAGAGAAACGTCATTTGCTCAATGTGATTGTCAAAGAGGACAACCACACCGATGAGCCTGTTTATTACCGCTGGAAAGTGGTCTTAAATCGCTCCAAAATCGTCTCTATCGAGAAGATTGAACTCAATTAAGCCACCACCTTTAAACAAGCGAGCCACAAACCACTAGGCAGCCTCTTTTCTTTGTTGGGCTGCTTTTTTTATCGAAAGAGTAAGCGAGAATTCAGCCATTGGCTCGTCACCATGTAAGTTAGGACACAGCGCGACAATTTTTACGTCACGATTTACTCGTTCACCCGTTGCCAAGGTGTGCTCGAGCATCTCATCAATGACATGACCATCGTTACAAACAAAGTGCACATCGGCTTCCGGGCGCTTTAAAAACTCGGCTTTCACAGCTTTAAATGCCAGCGAGATCGCTTCTCCCTTTTCTTGCGCTTTACTCATAGCAAGAAAACCACCAGCAACATCAGCGCCAACGGCTAAAGCACCGAAATACATGCTATTCAGGTGGTTCTTCGTCCTTCTGCGCAATGGGATACGAACCTCAACATGCTTGCTATCTATCGCAATGATTTTAGGGTGGCAAAGCCAAATCAGCGGCACTTTTGAAAAGCCAAACAGATTTAGATACAAATTCGCACGACGTAGAGCTGATAACATTTTGGTCTCCTTACCAATCTAGTCAGACCAGTTAATCAACGAAAGAAATAGATGTCAAAGAAATGTTAACAAAAGCTCGATCTCACGAGTTATTTAACCTTCAGGAAGTGACGGCGTCACCCGTGAGGTATGAAGTTTATCGCAGTTACTTAGATTACCTTACAGCGAGATAGATAAAATGGTTATAAATTCAAATGTATATATATTGATTTAATGATCAAGTTTTGTCATTTATACATAAGTCATTTAAATGAATACCTACACCTTTGTATACAATTCGGTATTTCCTGGCGAAGATTCCCGTGAAACGGTTTATTCCTGCCTGTAATTCCGTTATCTTTACCCCTTCGCAATAGAGAATAAAGCTATAACATGCCTATAAAAACAGATGAATTGAGAACCCAACCTTTGGGTCCAATGCCTACCCCAGCAGAGCTAGGTAGTGTACATCCTATTACGGATGACGTTGCAGACCGTATCGCTCAATCTCGTCGTCAGATTGAAAACATTTTATCGGGTGAAGACGATCGCCTTCTTGCGATTGTAGGTCCGTGTTCTGTTCACGACACTGAAGCTGCCATTGATTACGCCACTCGCCTGAGTGAAATCCAAGACAAGTACAAAGACGAACTGTTTATCGTGATGCGTACTTACTTTGAAAAGCCTCGTACAGTAGTTGGTTGGAAAGGTTTGATTACGGACCCTAACCTAGATGGTTCTTACGCACTTGAAGCTGGTCTTCATAAAGCTCGTAAACTACTACTGGATATCAACAAGCTTGGTCTTGCGACTGCTACTGAGTTTCTTGATATGATCACTGGCCAATACATCGCGGATTTGATCACTTGGGGCGCGATTGGTGCTCGCACAACGGAATCACAAATTCACCGTGAAATGGCGTCGGCACTATCTTGCCCAGTTGGTTTCAAAAATGGCACAAATGGCAACGTAAAAATTGCAATTGATGCAATTCGCGCATCGAAAGCATCGCATTACTTCTACTCGCCAGATAAGAACGGTCGAATGACGGTTTACCGCACAAGTGGCAACCCTTACGGTCATATTATTCTGCGCGGTGGAGAAAAAGGCCCTAACTTTGATGAAGCATCAGTCAAACAAGCATGTGATGCTTTAGCTGAGTTTGGATTGCCACAACGTTTGGTTGTGGATTTCAGCCATGCAAACTGTCAGAAGCAACACAGAAAACAAATCGACGTAGCTCAAGACATTTGTAACCAAATTAAGTCAGGCAGCACTCGTATTGCGGGTATCATGGCTGAAAGCTTTATTCTTGAAGGCAATCAGCCAATGACTGACATCAATAACCTAACGTATGGTCAGTCTATTACAGATCCATGCCTAGGTTGGGAAGACACTGCTACAATGCTAGATATGCTGGCAAGCGCTGTTAAGTCCCGAAAGTCCCTATAACAAAATAATCAAGGAATCTTCATGCCATCGTTTGATATTGTTTCTGAAATCGATACGGTTGAACTACGTAACGCCGTTGATAACGCTAACCGTGAATTGTCTACTCGTTTCGATTTCCGCAACGTAAATGCGAGCTTTGAGCTAGTAGAAGAAAACGTAAAAATGTCTGCGGAAGGTGACTTCCAACTTAAGCAAATGCGCGACATTTTACGCGGCCACTTAGCGAAGCGTAACATTGACGCGAACGCAATGGATGCACAAGACCCAGACGTTACTGGTAAAAACTGGCACCAAACTCTGCTTTTCCGTCAAGGTATTGATACTCCAACGGCGAAAAAAGTAGTGAAACTTATCAAAGACGCAAAGTTAAAAGTACAAGCTTCTATTCAAGGCGACAAAGTACGTGTTACTGGTAAGAAACGCGACGACCTGCAAGCGACAATGGCAGCGATTCGTGAAGCAGAGATGGGTATCCCATTCCAGTTTAACAACTTCCGTGATTAATCAATCTGAGAAGTAAGTAAAAACGCCAGCGCATAATCCGCTGGCGTTTTTTATTGGCTTTTGTGTAACGAACTACGTATCCACTTTTAGCATTTGGCATTGCTAGATAACCAAGTCCTGCCCTTGCAGCAATACGAATTCGCTCGTTCCTTGTGGTATGAACACGCAAATTCGAAGCTTTTCAGCTTTAGCCTTGGCCAGCATATCCGAAAGCTCAGCAGCGCTCGAGAAAGCTTCTCTTTCTGCATCTCTGCGTATTAGTTCTAACACATTCGCTTCACATCGAGTTGAGTACAGAGCCAGCTCCGCTTGTTGCATATAGCGTACGGCTTTTATTGGCAACATCTCAACATCTTTCCCAACATGTATCCAAGTACAACTTCCCTTTTCATCTAACGGTGTTGCCATGGTCGCTTGGTAAATTGCTTCTAACTCACGATTATCTCGCGCGTTTTCCACCTCGGGATTCGAGAAAAATTGCTCCCAAAACTTGCGGCGTAAATCGACGCTAGGCAGTGCCTCTTTAATTGAGTTTCGCTTTGAGTTAGCAAAATCCGCCATCAACCCCATGTTTTGTGGCAGTATCGATTCAAGCTTTTCACGGATGTTTCGAATTAAAACTGGCGAAGCTCCACCACTAGAGATAGCGATTTGGATGCGGCCACGATTAATCATTGACGGCGTGATGAAATCACAATAAGGCTTATCATCCACAACGTTAACCAAGATGCCTAGCTCTTTGGCATCTTTGTACACTTGGTGATTTAGCTCAGGATTGTCTGTCGTCGCCCACACTTGAACAAAGTTTTTAGTGACAATGTCACTCGAATAGAAACGTTGTACCCAGCGCAGTTGATGCTCAGAAGCAAGCTTAGACAGAAAATCAACCAACGTCGGAGAAACGATAGTCACATCCGCCCCAGCCTTTAGCAACGCTTCCACCTTTCGGCTTGCCACCTCACCGCCACCCACGACGAGAACGGGTTTATTAATTAAATCTAAGAACAGAGGAAAATATCGCATTTCAATCCATGATTACTCTAATTAGCTGTTGTAGACCATGCTACCAAAAATGGGGCAAGCTCATCACCCTGTTTCGGTATCACAAATAATTTTTGTTTGAATTTTTACTGAACTTCACCTTGCTCAGCTAATGACAGTTTTAATAACAACTTTTTATTCTTTTGTATTGTTCACTCTTCTATTGATTGTTCTGATGCACCAAATTGTCCATGAATTGCACTATTTACAAACAATTAACATTTCGTCATTCTAAATCTCAAGGCACTTTGTAAGTTCTCTCAAAACTTCATTTAAATTATATATTTGAGAATTAACAGATCCTTTCCTACGCTTATAACTGGTTGATCTATCGAATGCCGTTTCTTCGAAAATCAATCACGTAGGACGATAACTCTAACGAATTGGACACGTTATTTCAGGTCACTCCTGATTAAACATGGATCATACAGGAAGGATACAAATGGCAAATAAACTCACAGTTCTTGCTTCCGTCGTAGCGGCTTCTACTGCGATGATGGCAACATCAGCTCAAGCAGCAGACACTACTCTGGACAAAGTCACAAAACAAGGTTTTCTTACTTGTGGTGTAAGTACCGGTCTACCTGGTTTCTCTAACCCTAACTCAAAAGGCGAATGGGAAGGTATCGACGTAGAATATTGCCAAGCACTGGCTGCAGCCGTTCTTGGGGATAAAACGAAAGTTAAATATGTACCCCTAACCGCAAAAGAACGTTTCACTGCGCTTCAATCTGGTGAGATTGATGTGCTTTCCCGTAACACGACCTGGACTCTCCACCGTGACACTGCACTGGGCCTAAACTTCGTAGGTGTGAACTACTACGACGGTCAAGGTTTTATGGTGAAGAAGGAACTTGGTATATCAAGTGCTAAAGAGCTTGATGGTGCGTCGGTATGTGTTCAATCAGGTACAACAACCGAGCTAAACCTTGCAGATTATTTCCGCAACCAAGGCATGGCGTACAAACCTGTGGTATTCGACACAGCGGCGCAAACTTCGAAAGGTTTTGATGCGGGACGCTGTGACGTATTAACAACTGACCAATCTGGCCTTTATGCACTGCGTTTGAATTTGAAAGATCCGTCCTCTGCGGCCGTTCTTCCAGAAATCATCTCTAAAGAGCCACTAGGTCCAGTCGTTCGTCAAGGCGATGATCAATGGTTTAACATCGCTAAGTGGACATTGTCTGCGATGATTAACGCTGAAGAATACGGTATTAGTTCGAAGAATGCGGATGAAATGCTGAAGTCAACAGATCCAAACATCAAACGTATCCTTGGTGTTGATGGCCCTAAAGGCAAAGGGTTGGGTATCCGCGACGATTGGGGCTACCAGGTTATCAAACAAGTTGGTAACTATGGTGAAAGCTTCGAACGTACAGTCGGTACTGGTTCGCCGTTAGAAATCTCTCGTGGCGTTAATGCGCTATGGAATGCAGGCGGCTTTATGTACGCGCCACCAATCCGATAGAAAGAGTTAATCAGGGCGGTTCATGCCGCCCTTTTTCTTGATTATATCTCACTGTATGAGTAAGGATCGCTCATTGGATGGCGAAAAGCGCTCGCTTGGTGGAACGGCTTTAAAGGTTCGTACGTCACCAGACATGGAGCGTTATTCTTTAGCCAGCAAGGACGAAACTTCTTTATACAGGCCGATATCTATAACTAAGGTTTGAGGTTATCGCTGTATGAAACCGACACAAGATGCATCGCCAAGTACGATGTCCAAACCAAGCGGAAGCAAGAGCCTGATTTATAATCCTGCCTTTCGTTCTGCTATTTTCCAGATCATTGCCATTGCTGCACTGGTATTTTTCTTTTACACGATTGTAAACAACGCTCTCAATAACTTAGATGCTCGTGGTATTGCAACGGGCTTCGGTTTTCTGAATCAAGAAGCCGGGTTTGGTATTGGGTTAACACTAATTGAATACGATGAAACGTACTCTTACGGTAGAACATTTATCATCGGCCTTCTTAATACGGCGTTAGTCTCCGTATTAGGTATTATTCTGGCTACTGTGATTGGCTTTACCATGGGGGTTGCCCGCCTTTCTTCTAACTGGTTAGTTAGTCGTTTAGCGGCAGTTTATATCGAAACTTTCCGAAATATCCCCCTTCTTCTGCAAATATTCTTCTGGTATTTCGCTGTTCTTCAAGCATTACCCTCACCACGCCAAAGCTTAAGTCTTGGTGAAGCTATTTTCCTGAACGTTCGTGGCTTATATTTCCCTGCACCGACTATGGAACCCGGCAGTAGCTACGTTATTGCCGCGTTAATCTTCGGGGTAATCGCAAGCTTATTAATTAATGTATGGGCGAATAATAAGCAACGTCTCACTGGGCAACAAACCCCAATGGGAAGAATAGTTTTGGGTTTAGTTGTTGGCCTTCCATTGGTTGTGTACTTCCTTGCTGGTATGCCAATTTCACTGAATTATCCTGAACTAAAAGGGTTTAACTTCCGAGGTGGTATTAGCATTATTCCTGAATTGGCTGCGCTACTTTTGGCATTGAGTGTTTATACAGCTTCTTTCATTGCTGAGATTGTTCGCTCTGGTATTAATGCGGTTAGTCATGGTCAAACCGAAGCAGCGATGTCGCTAGGCTTACCACGCTCGAAAACTTTAAAGCTTGTTGTCATTCCTCAAGCGTTACGAATTATTATTCCACCTTTAACCAGTCAATATCTCAACCTCACCAAAAACTCATCGTTAGCGATGGCGATTGGTTACCCAGATCTTGTCTCTGTGTTTGCTGGTACTACCCTGAACCAAACGGGACAAGCGATTGAGATCATTGCGATGACGATGGGCGTGTACTTGACATTAAGTCTGATTACGTCTGCATTAATGAACTTGTATAACCGTAAAGTCGCGCTGGTGGAGAGATAATATGAGTACTCATCAATTTCAACCGGATCTCCCACCACCCGCCAATACTGTAGGCTTCGTTGGTTGGATGCGGAAAAATCTATTTAATGGCCCTATCAATTCCATTGTTACTGTCATTCTTGCGTATATTGTCGTAACTGCAATATGGTATATCGTGGATTGGGCGTTTATTAACGCAGACTGGATTGGCTCAACGCGTGACGACTGTAGCCGAGATGGTGCTTGCTGGGTATTTATCAGCGTGCGCTGGGAGCAGTTCATGTATGGTTTTTATCCAGAGTCCGAACTATGGCGCCCTCGCCTTTTCTATATCACATTAGCCATATTTACCGTTTTACTCGCGTATGAGAAGACACCGAAACGGATGTGGATTTGGCTTTTCTTCGTAAACATCTATCCATTCATCATCGCTGGGCTGTTATACGGGGGTGTCTTTGGACTAGAAGTGGTCGATACACACAAATGGGGTGGATTACTCGTTACGCTCATTATTGCGTTAGTTGGTATCGTAGTTTCACTGCCAATTGGTGTGGTGCTTGCGCTTGGTAGACGTTCAGAGATGCCGATCATTCGCAGCATTTGTACCGTCTACATTGAAGTTTGGCGTGGCGTTCCGCTTATTACGGTTTTGTTCATGGCTTCGGTTATGCTTCCATTGTTTATGTCTGAAGGTTCAGAGACAGATAAACTGATTCGCGCCCTTATCGGTGTGGTTATGTTTGCCTCCGCTTACATGGCAGAAGTGGTACGCGGTGGTCTACAAGCCATTCCGAAAGGTCAATATGAAGCCGCTGATGCGCTTGGGTTAAGTTACTGGAAAAAGACTGGGCTTATTATCTTGCCACAGGCGCTAAAGATTACTATTCCTTCTATCGTGAACACCTTTATCGGTTTGTTTAAAGACACCAGTTTAGTACTCATCATTGGCATGTTTGACGTACTCGGTATAGGACAAGCAGCAAATACCGACCCTGAATGGTTAGGTTTTGCTACTGAAAGTTATGTATTTGTCGCGTTAGTGTTTTGGGTATTTTGTTTTGGCATGTCACGCTATTCGATATGGCTTGAAAACAAACTTCATACCGGTCACAAACGATAACTCATCAAGATCAAGGACGTATTATGACGCAACAACAAGATTACATGATCCAATTGAAGGACATGAATAAATGGTATGGTGAGTTTCACGTACTAAAAAATATTAACCTCGACGTTAAGCGCGGCGAGAAAATCGTTATCTGTGGCCCATCTGGGTCGGGAAAATCAACGATGATTCGCTGTATTAACCGCCTTGAAGAACACCAAGCAGGCAGCATTTACGTCTCTGGTACGGAATTAACTGAAGACTTAAAGAACATTGAAGCAGTACGCCGAGAAGTGGGCATGTGCTTTCAACACTTTAATCTCTTCCCTCATTTAACCGTACTGGAAAACTGTACGCTCGCGCCTATCTGGGTGAAGAAGATGCCAAAAGATGAGGCAGAAGCAGTTGCGATGAAATATCTGGAACGTGTAAAAATTCCAGACCAAGCGGAGAAGTATCCCGGTCAGCTGTCTGGTGGCCAGCAACAACGTGTGGCGATTGCTCGCTCTTTGTGTATGAACCCTAAAGTCATGCTTTTTGATGAGCCAACATCTGCACTCGACCCGGAAATGGTTCGCGAAGTACTGGATGTAATGGTCGAACTCGCCGAGGAAGGCATGACTATGCTATGTGTGACACATGAAATGGGCTTTGCTAAAGAGGTTGCCGATCGCGTGATATTCATGGACGCAGGAGAGATCATCGAAGAAAACAACCCGGTCGACTTCTTTGAGAATCCTCAATCGGATAGGACCCAAAACTTCCTAGCGCAAATCTTACACCACTAAGATTTAGCCGAATCGACATAAAAAAGCACTGGTTTCTATGAAGCCAGTGCTTTTTGTTACTAAATTCAAAAATCTGTGTAAGAATCAATATAGCTATGCTAGTCAGTAATATTGTGTTACAAGTTGCCAAATACATAACATCTTATTTCTATTATTATTTTATCTAAGTTACGTATGGTTAGGGCTTGATTTTTTGAACTTTCAATCCCATAAATGTACTTAAAAGAAAGTCTCTTATCGAGGAAGATTATGAACAGTCCAATGTTTACCCGCACTTCAACTCAAGAAAGTGCTCTACAAACGAACAAAGTATTGCGTAATACTTACGCTCTACTTTCAATGACACTTTTATGGTCGGCAGTCGTTGCTGGCGTTGCAATGGCATTTAACCTTCCACATCCAGGTATCATCCTAATGCTGGTTGGTTTCTACGGCCTATTATTCTTAACAGAGAAAAACCGTAACAACAGTCTTGGCCTTGTGTTTACGTTCCTATTTACTGGCTTCTTAGGTTACACCGTTGGCCCTATTCTAAACATGTACATAGGTGCAGGCATGGGCGATATCGTATTAACCGCACTCGGTGGTACGGCACTATCTTTCATGGCAGCATCGGCATACGCACTAACAACGAAACGTGACCTATCGATGATGGGTGGCTTAATGCTATCACTATTTGTTGTGCTGGTTGTGGGCATGATTGCAAGCTTCTTTATTCAATCAACCCTTTTACACTTGGCGTTGAGCAGCTTGTTTATCATTTTCTCTACTATGGCGATCCTGATGACAACACAAAGCATTATTCGTGGCGGTGAAACAAACTACATCTCTGCGACAGTAACTTTGTATGTATCAATCTACAACATCTTCATCAGCCTACTAAGCATTCTAGGCATCATGAACGACGATTAATCGTTTCTCGTTAAGTAGAATCAAAAAGCCCGAAGGTAATTCCTTCGGGCTTTTTCTTTGCAAGTAATTCAGTTTGTTACGCTTGGTCTACCGCCAACTCGATAACTTCGTCAGCTTCTGGGTTTTCTCTAAAGCGTCTCACTTTAATCGTTTCCTCTCCTAACATGATTTGCTTGGCGATTCGGTGCATACCGTCAAAAACACGATAGTCACTGGTTAAGATTACCGGATACGACAAATCAGCATTGTTGATTCGTTGGCAATGTTTTGCAATTTCACGGCAGGTTGGCTGTGGCCCTTCATGACTAAACCAAGTCACTTCATTTGGGCCTTTTATATCAGCAATCGCAATTTCTTCTACAGGTAAGGATTCTGCAAGTTGCCAAATTCGCTCGATGGACCAAGTGGATTTTACATTGTCATTAATCTCAATGTAACGTTGTTTCGACATGACTAACTCCTTGTCATCATTGTTGTTTCTAACCTGAATACAGGCTTTCATTAATCCAATGAGAATATCGGTCTATGAAAACAAACACAACGTTGTCAGCTATTCATTCACCCATAAAATCCCATAATCAGACAAGTAGCCAAGAAAAAACCAAAACAAAAATGAATAAGCCTGGATATCCATGCAATTTCGTTGGTACTCACCCCGTAAAATTTCTAACAAACTGAATAGTTTCCTATTTATTTGAATAAAAGAGCATTTCTATCAAAGTGCCTAGCTCAGTCAAAAACACTCACCATTTTGTACGCTTTTGATTCGCTCGATACGACTTCGAGATTCTTTTGTTGAGAACATTCTCGGCTGTCGCTAATCTATAAACATCCATGTTTACTTAACGGATAAAACGTTATGTTCGTTTACAACGGCAAAGAAATTGAAACGGATGCTCAAGGCTACTTATTGGATCATACTCAATGGGAAGAAGGTATGATTGAGCTTTTAGCAAAAGAAGAAGACATCGAGCTTACGGATGCTCATTTGGAAGTTGTGCATTTTGTGCGAGACTTTTATGAAGAGTTTAATACCTCCCCTGCAGTGCGTATGCTTGTGAAAGCGATGGAAAAAGCGCACGGCCCAGAAAAAGGTAATAGTAAGTATCTATTCAAGCTGTTTAAAAAGGGGCCAGCCAAACAAGCAACCAAATTAGCCGGCCTACCAAAGCCAGCTAAATGCTTGTAGATTCATAAAATTTTAAAACCGCGTAACGGCTTATACGACGCAGGCTCCTGCATCACATGCTCTACTGTTGCCGTTCGCGGTCCTTCTTGTAACCATTTCGAAAACGCAACTATTTGCGCGTCTGTTCCACACGCCATCACTTCAACATCACCATTGTTTAGGTTCTTCGCATAACCTGTTAACCCTAGCTTCAATCCTTGATGGGAAGTATGGTAACGAAAGCCCACGCCTTGAACATGACCTTTTACTATAAATCTCTCACACTTTACGTTCATCTTTGTACCGCTTCTTTTTACTGAGTGATATATTCTTTTCGTCTATTCACCCCACTAAGGATAGTGGGTTTTTGCACGGTTATTATAATTATGAAAGAAATTCCATTCCGCTGGATTGATAAGTATCTCATTCACTTAAAGATTCAAGAAAAGTTCTATTTGCTCTTCGTTCTCCCTCTTCTTGCTTTAGTCATTCTCACTCTCGTCCTTAATAGCGCGGCTAATACACTGATCTCAAGTATGTACCAAGAAGAGCTCATGCTTATGAAAGGTCTGATAGAGGCAGGCAACCTTTCTCAATCTCAAGTAGCAAGCCTAATCGCTGGTTCAGAAACCGTTTCTATTGGCTCTGGTTCGCAATCCGTGTCTGTTTTAAATGGTACGTACAGTTTGGTTGCGAACCATGAACTTTCTTTATGGGCTGCCCTATCAACGACTCAAGTAAGCATTATCTGTGTGAGCTTGTTTATTCTCGCTCTTGGCGTTTACTACATCATGACGTTTATTGGCGGCGCGATGTTCACGATGAACAAAGCATTAAACACCCTTGCGGGTGGCGACTTAACTGCGAGAATGAACTTCTTCCCTGTTCGCGACGAGTTTAGTGAAATTGCTATTACGATAGACAAAGTTGCAGAACGAGAGCAACAAATGGTGCTGTCGATTCAAGAGTCTGTGGCGTTAATGCAACAAATTAGCTCAGACCTGAATCAATCGATTCATCACAGTTCAGATATTTCAGCGACTCAGCAGGAACACCTCAACTCTCTTGCGAGTGCAACTGAACAGATGGCATCAACGATTCGAGAAGTCGCGACACTAGCTCACGATTCAAGCACGCAAACCGATGATGCACGTAACGTGGCTCAGTCTGGACAAGTGAAAGTTGAGAATACGCTTCACTCGATTTCGAACCTTTCTAATGAGATTCAATCTGCGTCTCAAGCCGTTGCCGAGTTAGATGCCGATGCAGCACAAATTGATGAAGTCGTGACAACCATCAATGGGATCTCCGAGCAAACCAACCTACTTGCTCTGAACGCGGCTATTGAAGCTGCACGTGCTGGAGAACAAGGTCGTGGATTTGCGGTCGTTGCGGATGAGGTTCGCGCTCTTGCGGGACGCACTCAGCAAGCGACAGTTGAAATCCAAACGATGATTGAATCGTTACAGCGTAACAGCCAATCACTTACTAAGCTGATGGAAGTTACAGTTAATAATGCAAATGAGGGACAAAACCTCATGACGGAAGTGAATCACGAAATCGGCTCTTTGGCAGATAAAAATCAAACTATCTCCGACAGTAGCATTCAAATTGCAACAGCAGCTGAAGAGCAAGGTGTAGTCGCGGACAATATCGCCTCAAGCGTTGAAGAAATTCGAGTTCAAGCAGATAACGTGTGCAATATGATAAGCACGACTTCACAAAACGTTGATCAACTGCGTAAGCAAAGCGACACAATGGAAGCACTACTTACTGGACTTAAAGCATAGCAACGGAATCTGTTACAGCAAATTCAAGTAAATTACCACCTTCTAAAGAAGGTGGCTTTGTGTGAGCCCCCTAAAAGGGGGCCTTTGTTTAGTCCAGCGCC